>JBFMBP010000079.1 GCA_040755155.1 Candidatus Omnitrophota bacterium
CGACAGAAAACCGGATATCTGCGTCAATAAAAAGCGGTTCCAACAATTGGAACCGCTTACAAACAACTTGATTGTATGGCTAACCTTCATTCAGTTTAATTCCCTGGTAGAAAAAATTTCAAAACCGAGGAAACTTCGTGCATCATCCAGCTCTCCGCGCTTGCAGGCTTGTTACCCCATTTAATGTCCACTTTTTTCGGCGCGGAAAAGATATGTTGAACGACGCCTTCTTCGTCTTCCTTTTCACCCTTTAAAATATAATAGAGATCGAGATCGTCGAATTCGATTTTGCCTTGAGTTAACGGATTGGGAAAATCGACGTTGGGAGTCATGTGCGCGTAAAAGAATAGGGGATCTTCTTTGACAAGCTGAAACGACTCTTCGATTGTGGCGGCATAGAAACTTTCGGGTTCATCCAGATCGATAGCAGGAGTGAAGGTCGTGATGTAATCGCCTGCTTCCAACTGCTTTTCATCGATCTCTTCGCCGTCCTTGTCATACATAACGATCCAACATTTTTCCACTTCGTCCTCGTCATCGAGGTACAGCCACATGTCGCAATTGTATATTACGCTATCTTCCGGGTCGTAATAGTCGACATTGGGCGCCCAATAAACATTATCGTACGCCACGCCGTCTTCCTCGTAATTGGGCGCATAGATTCCGCAGACAAAAAGAGGAACGCCATTGCCCACTTCCATCCAGAAAACTTTTTTATCCCAGCCGGCGGATTTATATTCGTTATTTCCTAAAGAAACCGTCTCCAATCCAATGATGCAAACATAATACTCCTCGTTGAATTTTTCATCCTTGATCTTGACGCAGACGTATCCGACGACATCGGGCCAATCCCCTTCCAGGGTGTTGGTGAAATCAAAGGTCTCTTCCGATTGGACGAAGGGTTTAGAAACTCGATTATTTCGGTCGATGAGAAACTTTTTCCCTGCACTTTGGGGATGGTTCCCTCTCCTAATGATTTTGGGGAGACCCCCCCTTAAACAACCCCCGCCATCACCTCCAACACTGCAAATACTGGAATAACAATCCGGTTCGGAAAGAAAAAAAAGAACCGCCGCCAAAGCCGCTATGGTAAGTCCTATACTCTTTTGATAATTCTTCATCATTTGACAAATCTCCTAAAAAAATGGATTGAAATGCTTCTTTTTCTGAAGAAAAAAAATAGATATAGCCGATCGCATCCTCCAACTTATCCTCATAATATTATAATGAAATAATATAATAATATAATAAAATGAAATAATAAAATAATAAAGCCGCGCTCCTGAGAACACGGCTAATTTTTTTTCGATTGAATTTTATCGGTTTGTTAATAGATGAAATGCGTCTCTTGCGCCTGGCCGTTTTTCTTTTTGGCGGGGCGGGAGGTATCCACCTTGCCGTAAGGAACGTCGAGGTAAGCCGAAGCGATAAATACGTCGTCTTTGGAGAATCCCAGCGCTTCATAAGAGGTGCGCAGGATTTCCAGCGTTTCGTCAACGGTGCGCCGGTTGGGGAAAATTTCGCCTTGAATCAAGCATTGATCGATAAGATATTGCTTGTTCAAAACGTATCCCTGAGAGATAAAGACCTCCGAGACGCCTAACAGGCGGTTGCGGGTTACGGCATCCTCTTCGCACATGACGGCTTCATGCAAGGGGCGAAGGATGCGGATGCGGCCTTCCTTGGAGTTGGGATCGCTTTTACGGGCGATATCGGCGTCGGTGGCGTCCCGCGCTTGCTGCATCAGGTATTGCAAATCTTTTTCCGTCAGAGCCTGGCGTCTTCTCGCTGTACGTTCCAGCGCCATTTCCGTCGCCCGGCGCAGTAAAATCGGGCTGATCCGTTGTCCGTGGGTCCGTTTATATAAAACGCGGTAGCCTTTGGTAACGGCGCGCATATATTCCACCGCTTCGTTCAAAGTCAGGCCCGGCTGTCTTTGCACGAAACGGCGCGAGGCTTCGGGGGACATGCCCCATTCCCGCACAAGATGATTTTCGATCGCTTCGCGGCAATCTCTCGGCGTCAACTCTCTTTTCTTCTCTGCTGATTCCATCGCCATGCTGCTTCTTCTTTCGCTTTTCCGGCTTGGGTACTTTCGATAGGGTAAGCGAAAGCGCCTCCTTTCTACCCGGCGTTCATTCGTCCGGAAACAGAATAATTATTATTAGTTTGCGTATTTGGTTAATCTTCAAAAGGATCGTAAACGGCGAGTCGATTTTTACGAAAACAATTGTTCAGCGATACGCCTGCAAAAACGAACTTTTGAAAATTGTTCGCTAAGTTATGAATTGAAAGCCCGATGAAGGCGATTTCAACGCAACTATGCGTTCCAATACGATTCCATTTCAAATGGCTAAGGTTAAAGCTATGAAACCTTAGATATTCGCCTCTTCCGGCGTCTTCAAGAAATCCTTGAGATTATGGCGGTCAATGGCGATATGTTTATAACGATCAAGAATCTTCTCGGCAACTAATGCGACCGATCTTTTTACTCCGCGCGTCTTAATCGGATCCGTCGCGGGATCAAGTTTAACGGTGATTTGCCGCAAAGCCTCGTTCATCGACAATTTCAAATAGAAAGATTGAGAATGTCCTTCTTCGACTACCACGACGGGAAGGATGGCTCGGCGGCCTTTGCTTTCGCAATACGCATCCTCGATCTTGATCAGCCAATTCTTATTTTCTTCTTGGAAGGGATTGAAAGATTCGCACCAATCCTTTAACGAAATTTCGCCTTTAAAGATAACGTGCGGCAAATATATTTACCTTCTTTATCCCTTTTGTTCTACTCGCATGAGCGGCGTCCAGGCGGCTCCTGCAATTTAAAATTTAACCATAACAAAAGCAGGGCTAATTCAACCATCACACCCTGCGCCCTGCTGACGAGCATTTTAAGAAACCGCAATTCTTCTTGAATTATTAAGTATAATTGGGAGTAATATTAGTTTTCCCTTAATAATTCGTTTTTTACTAGTTTATACATCATTGGAAAGCCGTCAAGAGGAAATTTTCAAAATTTAACACCGCCATGAGCAAAACGCTTAGAATTCATATTAAATGTAAGTATATAACCTATAATTTATAAGCATAATAAGCTAAAGTGGCACGAAACGCCCACCTACCGGAATATTAAAGCCTTAATCCTGGAAATTTTGCAAGATTAACAAACCGCTCCGCCCTTGACAGCCTTCTCAATTTCGAAAATACGCTTATCATCCCTGCATTATGTCCGAAATCTCCACTATATACGGTCCCGTCCTTTCCTGGCGCGTGGGGTTGTCGCTGGGAGTCGATCTTATTCTTGAAACTTCGGTCTGTTCATTCAATTGCATCTACTGCCAATTGGGAAAGATCCAACGCATAACCAATGAGAGAAAATTATTCGTACCTACGGATCGAATTCTCCGGGATTTTTGCGCTTCTCGTTGGCGGGAAGCGGATATTATCACTTATAGCGGCAGCGGGGAGCCTACGCTGGCTATGAATCTAGGGGAATGCGCCAGGGAAATCGGAAAAATCGCCTCGATTCCCCAACTGACGCTGACCAATGGAACGCTATTAGACCATCCCGCCGTTATGGAGGATTTGCGCGTCATGGATAAGGTATTCGTCAAGCTGGATGCGGGCGAGGAAGAGATGTTCCAAAGGATCAACCGCCCCGTCAAAGGAATCTCCTTGGCGAAGATCATAGAGAATATCCGAATCTTCCGCCAGAAATACGACGGCTATTTCGGAATACAAATCATGTTTCTGCCCGCTAACTTGTCGCAACGGGAGAGGTTGGCGCAAATCCTTCTTGAAATTCAGCCGGACGAAGCGCAATTAAACACACCCAAACGGCCCTATCCCAAACATTGGCATGTCTCTTCGCGAGGCGGGCATAACGAGGAATTGCGGGAATACGATTCCGTTCCTTTGCGCACCATTTCCGTAGAAGAAGCGCATTCCGTCGAAGACTACCTGCGGCGCGAGACGGGGCTGAAGATCGTTTCCGTCTATAAGCATTGCGGATGATGACGCCGCATGATCGATCATCTTAAAAACGGGAATTGGTAAATTGTTTGAGAACAATAATCCTCGTTTTAATTATGATGCGCAATAGCATCCTTATCACCCAAAAGGCGAGTGGATTGTATTTTGTAAGTCGCTGAATTTCTTTTACTAATCGCTCGTCACTTTTCACTAATCACAGTTTTTAAGTTCATGGTTCTTCACGGGTGAGTTCCCCAATTAGCCGCGCCGCCGTTTCGCACCAGAGAACCGGGGTTTCCGGAGCGTATTGGGCGCTGGCGTAAGTGGCTTCATAACCGCCTTCCCGATAGCCGCGAGCATGAGGCATATATCCCATATCGCCGCCCACCAATCCAATCGCAAGCGTGGGGCGGAGCAGGGAATGAACTTTTATGTCTCTGGCGTTTTCCGTAAAAACTTCGGCGGGCAATCCCACCAAACCGATAGGCCCAAGGCGGAAAACAACGATCTCGGCGGGATGGCTTTTCTCTTTCGTTTCCGCCAGGGCAATGATTCTTTCCGGGGTTCGTTCGTTAAACTGCCGTTTGGAGGCGGCTTCCGGATTTTTCTCCATCTCTTCTTTCGCCCATTGGTAATCTTCCGGCGCCACTTTACGAATGGGGCATGGGACGGTTTCGCTCTTGGCGCCTAAGACGCCGATCGAAATCGGCGCGGCGTTTTTATGAGCCGACAGAGCCGCCTTAGCGAGGATTCGTCCGATCCGGCGCGACTCCTCGTAACCGCTGCGTTGGTTGGGATCCTTGACGTTAAAATGATTCACATTGCCGCAACAGGCATTTAAAAAAATTACGTTCCATCCGGCGCCTAACGACTCGCGCACGCCCACCGTTAAATGATGTGGATAATCGGCGGAAAATTTGTCGCCGCCGATGCAATCGAGGTGCAGGCCGTAACTGACGAGAAGAATCCTCGCCGTTTCGAAGGCGAGCGCGGTAACGGCGGGATCGATCTCGCCGATGGGACGTACGATTTCAGGATTGGCATGGCCTGGATTCGTCCTCACCGTTCCATCCTTCATGAGATATCGGCGGATGAAGGCGACGGATTTTTCTTCAACTTCCCCTAACGTAACATGCGTCTCCGCGACTTGTCCATCCAAGGCTTTCCCCACCGTCAGCGCCGCCTGAGCGGGAAGCCTCTCCGCTATTTCCGAAACGGTCGCGCCGGTATGGGTATGAGTGGCGTGGAGAAAAACGCAGTGGGCGGGAATTCCGGTCTTCTCTTGCACTTCATGCCGGATGCGCGCAGCGATCGGAGCGTCGATCCCTATCAGATCCATCGCGATGATGGCCAGCGTAACCCCGTCTTTGGTTAATACCAACGCTTTCGCCATCAATGGATCCAAGACGGCGGAGGCTCTGCGTTCTTCGAAATAGCCGGGCATCGTTACGCCCAGTTCCGGCGTAATATCCATTTCGGCGTATCCCGCCATAAGTTTTTCATGGTTGGGCGCCGCTGCTAATGTTCCATCGATAGGCTGAATCCAACAAATCCATAACCAAAATGCTTTTCGTAAAAACCTTTTCATGGAAAACATCGTTCTTCTCCCTATCGCCCTTAAGGTTGCGAAGCGATGGACTGTCGCTTCTTTACGCTGCTTCAACCGTACGCGACTATCTCATGCTGCGTAATAAGGCCATTATCCCAGAAATTTGCCGTCTTGATAATTGTAGTCTCCATAATTGCCGATCTTTTCCCATTAAACGCAGGGATTCAGTCAAGGGCAGAAAAAATCTTGCCCTTGCCACCCCCAATCCCGAAGGGCGAGGGAATGGCAGTGCACGACATGAATTACTATAACGCCCATTCTGCGCATCGGATTGGCGGCATCGAAATGTAGATTTACGGCGATTATTTTTCTATATTTGCTATATCCATGAGTTTTGACAAGCCTATCAACTCGCGGGATAATGCATTTCTCGATGAACAATTTCCTTTAAGAAATGAAGCCGTTTCGAATGAATCCTTTCTATTCTTTTTTTCAACGTTATTCGTTTTTATTCATTTTCGCATCGTTTTTATGGCTTCATCCCGCGATCGCATTATGCCAAACGCCTGAACGCGGCGTTGCAAGCGGGGCAGAGAATTCTCCATCTATCCAACAAGAATCCAAGGAAGCGGCGCCTCCTGCGGATGTCTATATCGGAATCTTCATTCTGCGCATCAATTCCCTCAGTTTAAGAGATAAACAACTGGGAGTGGATTTCTACATTTGGTTTCGCTGGCGCGACGGAAAATTGAAGCCGCAGGAGACCTTCGAACTGATTAATGGAATGATCGACAAAAGAGAGACGATCGACGAGCGCCGATTCGGCGAATGGTTCTACGCATGCGCCCGGGTTCAAGCCAACGTATTGCAATCGTGGAATATGTCCCGCTACCCGATGGATTCGCATCGAATTCGCATCGAAATCGAAGACAGCAAAGACGATATTTCCGTCCTGAAATATATCAGCGATAACGAAAATTGCAGTATCGACCGGAATTTATCTTTGACGGGATGGCAGTTGGGCGATCTTTACACTCAAGTAATAGACTATTCCTATCATACGAATTACGGAGATTTGGAACTTGGAGGAAACAATGCCAGCTATTATTCGCGTTTTACTTGTTCGATCGAAGTGGATCGTCCCAGCATCAAATTCGCATTTAAGCAATTTTACGGTCTTTATATCGCCGTAATGATTGGACTCGCCACGCTTTTAATCAATCCCAAGCATTCCAGCCCCCGCTTCAGCCTTTCCGTCGGCGCCGTATTTACCATCATGGGCAACCATTTCGTCGTAGCGTCCAATTTACCCGAGACCAGTCAGTTGACGTTAGTGGATAAACTGCACATCTACGCCGGATTTATTATTTTATCCTGCATCCTTGCCTCCGTTGCGTCTCTCAAGTTGGACGATAAAGGATACGCCAATTTATCCCGGCGGTTGGACTATATCAGTTTCGGATTGTTTTCGATTCTCTTTATGGCTTTAAATTATATGGCGATAGCGGGTTGAGAGCGGAAACGCGGCTTTCGATTATTCCCTGGAGTAAGAAAAATCGTCATTTCTTTTTATAGCGACGATGGCGCCGCTGCTATCCTCGTCCAGGGAGCGCAATATTTCGCCGACTAATTTTTGAGGCGTAAAACTATTGAAAAAACGCATAAAAATTTCAATGGTTTCCTCCGCATCGCCTGAAAAAGAATGCAAAATCATATTTTCGCCGGATTTCAGCGTTTGTTCCGAATAATGAAGCGTCTTGTCTTCCTCTTTCCATCGCCAAATCCGGCAAAGGCCGTTTTCATTCGTTGCTTGAACGCAATGAAAGTATTCGATGGCGTAAAGGGCGGAAACCATTTCGTAAGCGCTTTGAGGATCGCCGCCTGCAAGTTGCCCCTTCAAGAGAACGGATAGGGAAGCAGATGAGAGCGCCACGTCCAAGTCGCCTTCGTTCAAACGGATCGGCACGGCGCTCAATCCATCTTTCCCGATTACGAGATCGTAAGTCTCCGAATAAACGCCGCTCAACCGGCAAACCACCGCCCAAAGACCGTTCTCGTTGGCGTCGATATCGAAAAATTCCCTGGAGGAACGTCCAAAAACGCTTCCTTTGGCCGTAAACATCCCGCTGGCGCATTCGCGATCGGGCCAAAAAACGTCGCGAAAAGCCCTGGACAATTCCGTACGGGAAAAGAACTGTTCGCTCTGCACCAGGTTGCGTCCGATGCGGCCTTCTGTTTCGTCCAAGACGCAAACCATTGTGTTGTATGTATTGCCCAAGTCGTAAAATTCGCGAATTCTCTCTTGCTCCAAAGAATGGGCATGCCGTCCCTTGATTCCCGCGAGGATTGCGTTCGTCAGTCTGCGAATGGGTTTGGTAATGACAGTAGTGATCGTTTGCACTACAACCAGGCCGACGATGAGAATAAAGACTGCGGCGATGGCCATTTGCACAATAATAGCCTTCGTTTTGCTAGAAATTTCGCTCACGTCTTTTTCCAGGAAGACAATAGCCGCCAATCTTCCCCGGCCATCCGAAACCGGCGCCAAGGCGTCGATCGCATCGAGAGAACCATTTTCTTTACCTTGCGCGATTTCGCCTATTATGGCGTATTCATCCACTTGAGTTTTTTGTTCGGCGTCGGCGGCCATTTTTGCCAGTTCGGGTAAATGGCCGCGCCATAGCTCTTCGGCGGGCCGAAGGGGAGGCTCCCCGAGAGAATAGAACATTCGTTGGCCGTCTCTAGAATAAATCGCTATATGCCGAAGCGAATTCGAAGCGAAGATGCGTTGAAGGGGGAGAAGAAGACGAATCGAAGTTTCCGAATCCGCAGGGACTTCGCTTTCCAGATTTGGCAGCAGCACCGGATCGATAAACTCGGCGATGGAAATGGCGAAGGAGGCAATTTCATGCCGCGCGCTCCATATCATTTCATCGCGCTCGGAAAAATATTTGCTGATTCCTATTATGAGAATGGCGCCCAAGAAAATGGGAAGAATGGCTATTCTATTCCGAGTAATGAGTTTCATCGTCAATTTTCCGCCATTGGCGCGCAGAAGTCCTCTTCATGAAGAAGTTTCATCAATCCCGCCGCGAAAGAAGGACATTCGTGGATCAGCGTGTAGAAATGACCCTTGTTGATGGTCAGACACAACGCGCCGCTTTTCCCCGAAAGCAGATTTTGCGTCAGAGAATAATCGAAAAGCAGCGACGACATGCCAATGATAGGAAGCAAAACGCGTCCGTCTTCCAATTCGAAAAATCCCTCCAATACGACGTAAAGGGAGGAGAGAGAAGAACCGGCGTTGGCGACGATCCGGCCCGGAGAGAATCGGCGCTCTCGCACAACCTTGACCACCAGCCCCAATTCCGCGTCGCGCAGCTCCGTAAACGGAGGGATTTTCTTAAGAGCGAATATTTTTTGCGCGAGATTCATCCAATGGACCTCGACATGATCGTTATCAACATCGGCGTCCGAACGTCCGGCGTTTGAGAATCGCCGCCAATCTTCAAAACGCCGTTCAGGATGGATTGGGCGTCTTTAACGCCGTTCGAGATCAGAGCGTTTTCCGATTTCTTTAATAGAGAAGCATGATGGGCGGAAATCGCTATCAAGGCTTCCCCTTTCCGAACGGCAAGGGGCCAATGGCCGTCTGGATTCCATTCGGACAAACCATCGGAACCATAGAGAAAAACGGAGGCCGGTTGACGAAACGATGCATGAGAACGGCCCGATTCTCCATCGATCAACAAAAACCAAGCGACTTGTTCCGGATAGAGACGGCTTAATCGACGTTCGATTTGCTCCCAATCGTCGCCATAGCGTTGAAGCAGCGTATTGGCGATCATAATGAGCATCCGTTGGGCAATCGTCGCGTCCAAAGTCTCCCCGGCAAAAGAACCAGCCCACATCAAAAACAGACCGACATGGCTGATGCATCCTGAGATATCCGTCGATTTTTTATCTACATTCCACGCGCCCCCCGCGCAAAGACGGCCATCCCAGGATGCAGCGTAGACGCATTCGTTCTTGAGGACATGGATCAATTTCAAACGATTGGATTTGACTTTCAACTGTTCGTCGGTCCGATTTCTTTCCAGGAAGAAATTTTTCAAATCGAGACTGAGACGATTGAACGCTCCGCAGAGTTCCCGCAATTCGACCGGACCTTGAAGCGGCGCTTCGTCTCCATACCGTCCTGCGGCGACGATCAGCGTCTTATCGATGAGCTGCCGGATCGGTTTCATAAGGGCCAAGGTGATGGCGTATCCCACGACTCCCGCCGCCAGGAAAGCGAACAAGCCGATCGAAATCGTTTTCAACAGAGCGATGCGCGTTTTGGTTGCGATGATCGAAACGTCGATATCTGTTCCTGCCACGCCTCGAACGTTTCCGGTTCGATCGTAAATGGGAGCGTATCCCGATTTCAGCAATCCCCATTCTCCCCAATTCACTACGCCGGAAGTATAAACGCCGCCCACGGCGATCTTGCCGTAAACTTTGTCTCCTTCCCCCTCCTCGAACGATTCTACAAATCCAATGGGGACGTGAGATCCGCCGTAATCGACGTCCAGGACGTAAACTTCGTCGTTCGCTCCTCCGCCTTCAGGCCGGCGAAAGGTGCAAAGATACGTAATATTCAATTTTTTCCAGATGCGGCGCATCGGCAAAACGTAATCCAGGTAATTGTCGCTCGTTTCGCTGCGGTACCCCGGCCACCATCCGGCATCCCAACAAACAGCCGCCGCAGGATCGATTTGCGCGAAGCGATCGGCGCTGGCGTACCATTTCTTGGTAATAGGATTCCAGGCCAAACCGTGGAAAACGGCGGTTTTCTCGCCGGATTGTTTTACATCTTCCGCGTCCGTCTCCGCCTTCCTCACTTCATTCGCCGTGTAGAGGGCGATTTTTTCCACGAGACCGCGGAGGACGGCGATTTCATCCGCATCGCCAATACGCCGCAAACGATCGAATTCCTCGATCCGTTTCAGATTTTCTTTCAATTCATCCTCGTGGGTATTGGATTTCGAGGAAATCTCCGTCTCCGCCTTCTCCTCGGCCCATTCTTTCGGCATCGTTTTCATGACGAGAACGCCGAGAACATCGGCGTTTCCCGTGGCGGGATCGATGGCGAGCAGGTTGCCGCCGTCGCCTTCGATCGCTAAAAAACGGCCTTGGGACTCGTCATAATCCATGCCGGCGATGCGCCCGTAAGCCAGGGGTTGAGCGTCGGCGCAGCGCAGAGGATCCAGATCAATGCGAAGCCAATCCGCTCCTGCGGCGTAGAGGGCGTCTTCTCCGCGATGATAAGCGATGGCGTGGTAAACGCGATCGAGAGCGATAAGGGGCGTCGTTTCGCTTGTCATTCGATCGATAACGACAATCCTCCGGCCATCTTCCTGAAGCGCGTAGAGGAGATCGCGTCGGGAATCGTAAGCCAGATCGGCGACTCCGGTAGCGGAGACGCCGATCGGCTGTAAACTGCCATCGCTCATATTGACGGCGGCAAGCCGCTTTCTTTCTTTATCAATGCCGATCAATTGCCTTCGGGAATCGACGTAGGTCAAACCCAATAGAGTATGCGGCCGCAAGAGGTCATCGTGCACGCCGCCGTCGATGAAAGCGCCTACGGCCAAACTGATGGCGGATAGTTTGCGGTTGAACCCCAGTTCGATTTCCTTATAAAGATCGTCATGAATGAGGAGACCCATGACGACCGTCGTTGCGCCTAACGCCGGCAACAAAAGCAACAGATATACGGCTTGGATGCCGATGGTGAAATTCCGCCTCGCCCGCTCTTTCGGTTCGCTCATCGATCTTGTTTGTCTTTCGTCTCCGGTCAAAGAGTGCCGGATAGAATTTTAAAGGGAGAGAGGCTCGCGCGCGGCGGCGCCGCTGAAGGAGCAACCCATCAATTGCCGGCTTCCCTCTCCATAAATCCCATCGCAATGCGGGGATAGGTTTGCACGCAATAGACGAGAAAATCCCGTTTCCAAAAATAACACGTCATCGAATTCGAATAAGCGTCGCTTATTCGCTCTTTGGCGCCGAACAGAAACTTTTCTCCGAAGGTATGGCCCTTGGACAATATCTCTTCGCCATCGCCGCCGCGGATAACCGCTTCGCCGTTTTTGATGTAATACAAACCGTTTGGAGGCTCTCCCTTTCTAAATATGCATTCGTCTTTCTCGAATTCGGCCAGGGATGATCCCGCCGCCAAGATCGCTAAATCCCGCGTCGAAATCTTGCCGAACAACTCCGATTCGGCGAAAAGCGCGATTTTCTCGATCGGATTATCTTGAACGGTCTTGCCCGCTTCGCGTTGGAGAATGGAGAAAACAGTTTTTTTGACGAGATCGGGAGCCTCGCCGATGCCTCCGGCGATTTGATCCAAGACCACCGTTTTGAACATGTCTTTGAACGCTTCGTCTTCCTCTTCATCCTCTTGCGTTAGGTCCCATTTCGCTTGCGCCGCCGCCGCCCGCTCCAAATCCATTTGGCTGCCCCAGGCGGCGTTGACGA
Organism: Candidatus Omnitrophota bacterium; assembly: GCA_040755155.1. NCBI lineage: Bacteria > Pseudomonadati > Candidatus Omnitrophota > Candidatus Omnitrophota bacterium. The sequence continues at coordinate 12,044 of JBFMBP010000079.1, forward strand.
CTTGGGATGAAGATAAACTTTCCGCTTTGAAACAACGGAAGTAAAAATGGATTTTATCCTCGACCGGCCGTCCATCCACTAAAGGCATCAGCAATTTGAACGAGTCTCGGTTCACGGCTTGTTCCAGCGTCTCGATCGCATTGCCTCTGGTCTTGGCGCTTTTCGAACGAAGGGAGGAAGCGATCATCTCGTGGTTCGGAATCTGGCCGCCTAGCGCCAATATCTCCAAAATGAATTCCAAGGTAGAAGCATGTTCGTCGCGGTAAAATCGGGAGAGAACCTTGAAGCCGGGGGACGGAGTCTTCACCTCCTCCAAGGCCGCCCGATAGAAAAGGATTTGATAGGCGCGAAGGATTTCCTCCGAAATCAACGCCGGCATAAGCGCTTGAAGTTGGGGAAAAGCCAAACGAGCCAACGCTCGGGCGGCGATGGAGCGGCCCGAGTAAGGATAATAAGCGTTTCGAACCACGCTGACGATGGAGGGGACGCTGCGCAAGCCAAAGCCGATGATGACCTGATTGATTTGCCGGCGTTCGAAAGGCGAAAAATCGTCGGCCCGGGCCAGGAGGGAAGGGATGCAATTGGAATCGCCGATGCGAGACAAGGCGCTAAAGCCAAGCGAACGGATTTCTCCGTCGCCGCGTCCGATCATCTCAAGGATAATGGGAAGAAGCGACGTGGAATCCTCATCGACGACTCGGCAAATGGACAATTTGGCCGCTTTGCGCACTTGGGGGGAAGGGTCCTCCAAGAAGGGGACGAGAAAATTGGCGTATTGGCTGAGTCCTGCGCCTCCGATGGCTCGAATTCCCGCCTCCCGCTCTTCCTCGTTTCCTTTGACGAGGATTAAAGCCGTCCACATCGCATGATGGGCGTTCTCGATATCCCAACTATTCCATAACACCGTCGCGGCGGCGGCGCGATCGTTGGGATCGAGCGAATCCAGCATTCTCAGAACGAATTCGCCTTGAATCAAGTGATGCCGCCCTAATTCCCGAACGATGGAAGAACCCGCCTTTTCGCCGTGTGATAGCAGCCAGGAGATGACGATGCGGACGATTTCGTTGTCCCGTTCGCCCAGCATTTCCGCCAAGACTTCCAGCGCCCGGCCTCGGTCTTGCTCTTCGCAGCGGTCGAGAATTTCAAGAATCGTTTTTACGGCCAGAATCCGGTCGTTCAACCACAAAATGCGGCAAGCGGCGGCGATCTCCTCCATGCTTTCCATGCGCGCGATGCGAACCAGTTCGTCTTTTTCTTCCTGGCTCATGCCGGAAAAGATATCGGACTCGGATCGGGAGAAATCGAGCCAATCCGCCCGCAGATTGTGAATCATGGCGCTGACGTAATAATGCCTTAAGCAAAGCGCGACGGCCAGGAGAACCAACGACAGCCCCGCGCCGAAGACGGAGATATGAAGATGGCTGAGAAGCAGGCGTTGGTTCATGACGAATAAAAGCAAACCCGCCAGCGCGCCGCCTAAAGGATCGACGACTCCTTCCGATATGGAGCGGATGGAGGTTTTCACATTGGCGGGAATGGGATTGAGAAGCAGATTCCAGTTGTTTTCGTCGATGGCCGATTGGGTTCCTTGAAGCGCGAAGAATCCCAAAACGGCGGCAAAATACATCGGATTGGCTTGACCGAAAAAGGCGATGTAGGCCATGAACGAAACGAGATAAACAACGGGTTGAATCAGGGCGGCGTTGCGCACTCCAAGAATGACGATCAGCCGGTTGAAAAGAAAGAACGTCGCGAACATGTTGAAAACGTTGACGATCATAAAAAGACGTCCGAACAAATTCGCCAACGATACGGCGTCCGAATGCCGCTCCTCGAAAATCTGCATGTATTGGAATTCGCAAATATTCGTCATCAACATGGCGATGAAGGCAGTCAATGTGATGAACATAACGTAATTCGTATTTTTGTAAGCGTCGCTCAACCGCCGCAGTTGTTCGCGGAAGGAGGGTTCTTCTTCCTCTTCTCCCTTGATGGAATGGAAGGATTCGATCGCGCGCCAGACGGGAAGCATCGCGGCGGCGGATACGGCGGACCAAACGAGAAAAAGCGAACCGACGCTCCACTCGCATCGCATGAAAAGCGTTACCAGTCCGCCGCCGATGGTGGCGCCGATGGCGGTAGCGCCGCTTAAGACGGGAAACAATCGTTTGGCGCTGAGGATGTCGAAATAGGAATCGACGAAATTCCAAAAAATGGTGAAGCCCGCAATGTGCCACAGGCTGGAATACAATTTGATGACGTAATAGAGCCAAACCGCGCTTTCCCCCGCCGCTTCCGCCGCCGATACGCAAAAGAACAGGGCGACGCCGCCGCCCGCCAACAACAAGCTCACGACGATTTGAAAACGGCTGGCGCCGATCTTCTCCGTAAAAAAGGACATGATCGGCGTCGTGAAGATCATGATCGCCGGAAGGATGAAATAAATATAAGAGAGTTTGTCCGCCCCGATATGCGTTAAGAACAAGGAATCGGACGCCACAGCTCCGATCGAGAATCCGGTTTGATAGAGAATGCCGGCGATGGCGAACGTCAATACTTTGACGCCTTCGCCTTCGTAGATTTTGAATAGTTTAAAAAAAAATTTATTCATCATCGACGCAACGCATCTCGATCCGGTTTCGGCGAAACTTGAATCGGCGTCTTCCGTTCATCCGCATTAAAAGAGGAAGCCCGCGCTGAAGGAGGCGTAGAATTCATCCTCTTCATTCATGGTATCCTCGAAGGACCATTGATAATACAATGCCGGAGTGAAATAGAATTGACCGTATTCGAACGTCGTCGACGCGCCGATGGTTGTATGAGTCCAACTCGAATCGGTTTCATAACATCCGGAATTGTAGGCGATATTCCAACTCAAATCGATCGCTTGCTCTTCTTGGGCGGGTATAAGAACGGGAATGGGAATCGCATAGGATAATCCCAAAGTATGAATAAACCCTTCGTCGAAATTGGTTCCCCCTTCAAGGCCATGCCATTCGTAAGCCATTTCGTAACTGGGAACTAAAATTGAGGGGCCAAGCGGGATCAAATTGGGCATGGAAACCGCTAAAGCGATCTCCTCGCCATCGACTTCGGAGCGGTGATGATTGGGATAAGCAAAATAGGTGTAATCGAGAGAAATATCCAGGGCGTATCGTTCTTCTTCCCAAAAGGAACGTTCGTATCCTAAACCGAAATCCAGTTCGAAATGTTCAACGCCGTCATCCCCTTCCGCGCCATCCGATAACAAGCCGTAAAATCCCGCAGAGAAGCCGCGCCAATCAATTACGACGCTCGGCTGAAACAAGGGGCGATCGTCGTAGAACACATCGTAGCCGCGCCAGATATACTTCGTTGCGTACGTGAAATCCACGGTAATTCCGACTTCTTCCCCGCCGATTTCTACGCTGTAGGCGGCGGAAGGAATCGACGCCCCGGCAAGGATCCCGCATCCAACCATAACCAATCCCATCCACAAACTGCCAACGATTTTGCTTTTTTTCATTCTTCTCATTGTTGAATCATCCTTACATTTCGTTTAGCGAAAACAGTACTTTTTCGCTAATCATGGCTTGTTATTCGTTATATTTTCCGCATCCGCTTTAAAGATTGCAGGCTTTGCTTTAATTAAAATAAACCAATCGCCGACCGATGGCTAGATACATAAAAATCATTAGGTTAAATAATCTTGCCGATGTTATTTCAATCCGTCCGGAATTATCCGGCAGGTTAGTCAATGCCAGAATAACGGAGAAATTCAGAATCGAACGCGTCGGCTTTTGTTGAAATCGCCTCTAGGGCTTCATTTCAATTGAAATTTTTCCCTCGCCCTCTGGGAGAGGGTTAGGGTGAGGGGGCTTTTTCAACAGTTTAACTACTAAAATCAATTGAAATAAACCGCTATGGCTAGGGATTGACTCCAGACAGTATGAAGCGAATCATAAAAGACGATGTTTATTTGATACTATTGAGCCTCTTGCAAAATTCTTTTATTCCTCCCCCAAGCTTGGGGAGGTTAGGAGGGGGTTGACGTAAGTCCATTAAAATCAACCCCCCTCTAACTCCCCCCAAGCTTGGGGGGAGAATTTAAGGAAAGACTATGTCAATTTTGCAAGAGCCTCTCTTGTAAAAACGACTCTATAAATTTAGGGGGACGACAAGATGATTTCTGCGCGTTTTAAAATGGGAATTCTGGCATCGATCGGTTTTATTTTGCTCTACGCCAGCGCTTTCGGACAATCCGCATCCGGCCCGTTGCGGGTTTGCGAATCCAATCCGCGCTATTTTTGCGGCGGCGGAAAGGCTATTCTCTTGACCGGCTCGCATGTCTGGAACAATTTCGTCGATATGGGGGAAAGCGATCCGCCCGCGCCCTTCGATTATGCAGCGTATCTCGATTGGATGAAAAAACTCAACCACAATTTTATTCGTTTGTGGACATGGGAACTCGCGAGTTGGAATACTACCGCCAACCAGGAAAACAAAAGGCTCTTCTCCGCTCCTCAACCTTGGCTGCGCACCGGGCCGGAAAAAGCGTTGGACGGCAAACCGAAATTCGACCTGAATCGATTCGATCCCGCCTATTTCGAACGTTTGCGCGATCGCGTAAAAGCCGCAGGAGATAAGGGGATTTACGTTTCGATCATGCTGTTCGAAGGCTGGGCGATGCAGTTTATGGAAGGCGCTTTGAAATCACATCCTTTCCATCCCGCCAACAATATCAACAATATTAACTGCGATCGGAACGACGATGGCAAGGGGTTGGAGATTCATGAACTCGCTATTTCCGCCATCACCGCTTTGCAGGAGAACTATGTTCGCAAAGTCGTCGATTCGGTAAACAATCTCGATAACGTTCTTTATGAAATATCCAACGAAAACCATCCCCCTTCCACGCCCTGGCAATACCACATGATCAATTTCATTCACCAGTACGAAAAAAACAAACCTAAGCAGCATCCCGTCGGCATGACGTTTCAATATAAGGGTGGTTCCAACCAAACCCTGTTCGACAGTCCCGCCGATTGGATATCCCCCAATCCCGATGGCGGCTATCGCGACGATCCGCCCGCCAATGACGGCCGCAAGGTCATCCTCAACGACACGGACCATCTCTGGGGCATCGGCGGCAACGAGGAATGGGCTTGGAAAAGTTTTCTGCGCGGCTGCAATCCAATTTTCATGGATCCTTATGACGGCGTCGTTTTGGGAAAGCCCTTCGAGGACCGCTTTGAAGCATTGCGCCGCAATATGGGATGCGCCTTGAAACTCTCGCAAAAAGTCAATCTGGCCGCCATGACGCCCCGCAACGATCTGTCTTCCGCCAAATACTGCCTGGCCGAGCCGGGACGGACTTACATTGTCTATATTCCCAAAGGAGAAAAAGCCGAAGTCGATCTCTCCGCCGTGAAAGGAAAGGCTTCGGTGGAATGGCTGAATATCAAGACGGGCGATGTCAAGAAAGGCGGCGACATGGAAGGAGGAAAAAAGCAAACGTTTGCTTCCCCCTTCGCGGAAGCGGCGATTTTGCATATCGAAGCCGCCGCATCGTAACGGCGCCGGGCGGCGCTAAAACGAATACTGCAAACCGGTGCGGATGGAGATGTCGTTATTTGTCACTCCTTCGCGCGAGGGTTGGCTGTCGAATTCGTCGGTTAGGTTGAGCGTCCAAGAGAGCGAATTGGAGATTGGCGTCAGAAATGTCGTCTCGGAAATAAACCTTACCGCTCCCAAATCGCCGAGGCTGGGATAGACCGTCAGCAACTGGCTAAGTTTGGATTTCTCGAAAAGGGTTTGGGAATATTCGATGCTGGCGCGCAGCGAGGCGTCGGTGGAATTGTCGCCGCGGCGGTAGATTTCTTCCGTGAGGCCGAAACCGATATCGCCCATCAGCTCGGAGCGTTCGACTTTCCAAAAGCGGTAACCGGCGCCGAGGGTTCCATCCGCGCGCAGGTCCAAATCCTTGAAGCGGTCGTGTTCCAATTTCAAATCGCCGAAAATATAGCGGTCTTTTGCATAAAAGATGCGCAGATTGGATTGTTGGCTGGCTTCCGTCGTATCGACCAATCCTTCGCTCTCGCCATAGCCGAAATTGGCGCGCAAGGTAAGCAATTCCTTTTCCGCGGCGCGTTTGGCCTCGCTCTTGACGAAGAGATTGAACGCCTCCCGGTTTCCCATGCGTGCGCCGCCTAAAAGGGATACGCCTCCCGACCAAAGTTTTTTGATATTCGTCCTATCGGCGGTTTTTTCTTTGGCGGCGCCGAGTTCCTTGGTTGTTGATGGTATTTCCGCTTGCGCCGGTTGTTGTTCCGCAAATTTTGCGGCTTCCGCAGGATGAACGAGTGCGGCGATATTATCTTTTTGGATGGCGATCGAACCTGAATGAGGGGAAGCCAACGTCATCTCGCCGTTCTCGCCGCGATGGAAGTTTCCTATAAACCTATCGCCGTTCGCCGCGATAACGCCGATCTCCTTGTCCGTCTCCAACGATAGAACTTCACTCCAAGACAGCGTGAAATCCCCGGCGTAGGGAGTATGAAGATTCAATTTCCCATCGGTCAGGCGCACGATTTCTCCGCTGAGCCGGTCTCCGTTTTTCATCCAAACATGATCGGCGAAAGATGTCTCCATGAAGTTGAAAACGAAAAAGCCAAAGAAAAATAAGCATAGGCGATAAACGTTCATTCTTGTCATGACTCCATATTTCATTATGCGGGAGAAAATACATATTAACTCATGTTACGCATTTCCATACCCTCGCTCTTTGGGTTGATCTTTCATCGCAAGTCGAGGAGATGCTCAAAGGCAGAAAAAACCTTGCCCTTGCCACCTCCATATTTTCTTTTATAACGATTTACTCTGATAAAGAATGACCTGCCTAGACGGATAAATCCAATTCCCATTTTTCCTCCGTTGTCTTTGTTGACAATTTTTTCCCCCAAAACGCCATTTTTTCGTAAAGAATCGATTCTGCGCCGCCGATAGTAATAGACAAGATGTAAAGGCGAACTTTCAAAACTCGGTACAAGACGTTTCAAGCCAAAGTTTCCTGCGCGAGGAAACTTTAGAAAAGCGAGACGGCGCTATGGTCAATGCTATTGGATTGCTTCAGGGTCAAAGCTCCTTTGGAGCAGGTCTTATCAGCGGATTTCTCAACGGTCAACAAATCGGAAACCAAAATTCCCAAAATCAAAACCAACTTATCAATGCAAGCCGATTGAATCTCAATCCTCTCAATCTCAACCAAAAAACGGGATTGAATCTAGCCTCTCCTTCCAATTCGGCGGCTTCACTTCTGCAAATTCCGAACAAAGAAACCGAAAAATCGGATCAGAACGCAAAAGATAACGATTCCGATAAGGTCGATTTATCGAATTTTGCGCAAGAAGCAGCCCAACAGGCGATCGAACAGGCGCAGCAATCGCCGAAAACCGGCGCTACAAATTCCATAATCGTAAGCGCCGACGGGCGTTATGAAGCATCCATCGATCTGCAAATCAACCAAGATGGCTCATACGATCTGGAATTGGCGGTAAGTTTCGCCCAATCCCGCGCCGCTATGATTAATTCTTCCTCGTCTTCTTCCAACTCATTGGCTTACCAGCAAGACAACAGCGGCGATGAGACTTTAACTCCAACGAATGCAACTGGTTCGGAAGCATCCGCCAATGCGGGCGCTGTTCCGGCTGAGCAGGCGAACGCCGTTCCCGCCAGGAGCAGTTTGAATTCCGCCTCCGCCTCTTATAACCGCTATACTTCCTACGAACAGACGTTGGAGACGCGCGATTTTCAAGCCCGCATCTTCTACGAAGAGGCTAAATCCGTCGCCGTGAGCGCAGAACAAGCCTATGGCTCCGAGGCGGGCAGCCAGTATCTTTCCGTTGCCGGGGAAGTGGCCAACGAATTCACGTTGAATATTTCCATCAGCGGCGCCGATATCAACAATTTTAACAGTGTCGCCCAGGATTTGACTCAGTTTGACGATTCGGGTACGCTTACGGGATTCCTCGACGCTGTGGGTGCGGTTTTGAACTCCGATTCCAGCAACCTCGGCTCCTTCCTCGACGCTGCGCAAGGATTGATGAGCGCAGCGCAGGAGCATGTTTCCAGTAAATTAAGCGGATTCTTTAGCGATATGAACGACAAGTTCGGCGCGACGCTTGAGGATATGGGCTTCGCTCCCGATTTCCTGCAAAACGTGGGGACTGATGTGGAGAACGACCTGCAAACCTTCTTCTCCGCTACGAAGAATTTTCTGCAGAATCTGACGGGATCCTCTCCTGACGCCGTTGAACAGAAAAACGCCGATACGCAGGCGATGGAAGCCTTGAATCAGAACTTGGAGAAGATGCGCGAAGAACGCAAACAACTCATGAGCGGCGATCGGGCGAATAATCCCCAACTCGTGGAAGCGGCCGAACCGCAAACCGCTGAGATAACGGTTCCGGAACCTGCCGAATCCGCCGAAGACGCTGCGCAACCGGAAGTGAATCAAAACAATCTCGTTCAGGATTTAGTATAATCCTCGCCCAATAAACATATTCCAGCGCCTTGGGAACGATCTTCCGAAGGCGCTTTTTAATTTTATGGAATCGTTATATGATCGTTTATGAAAATTATAGCGAAGTCGGTTATCTGGTAGGGAGTAAGTCCATGAAATTCCGGGTTATTGTCGAACAGGACGAAGATAACGTTTTCGTAGCGCAAGTTCCATCTCTTCCCGGTTGCATCTCTCAAGGGAAAACGCGGAGCGAAGCGCTGGAGAATATCAAAGAAGCTATGGAAGGTTATTTGGAAAGCCTTCGAGAACACAACGAACCCATACCTCCCTCTATAATGGAAGAAATAGTAGAGATCAATGCCTAAATTGCCGCTTATATTCGGAAAGACGGCGATAAAAACATTTGAGAAAATTGGTTACGTTTTCGATCGCCAAAAAGGTAGTCATATCGTCTTACGTCATATAGATTCGCCGCACAGACGCCTAACAATTCCTAATCATACAGTTCTTTCCAAAGGAACGCTTCGCGCTATTCTGCGCGAAAGTGGATTGAGCATCGAAGAATTCATCGAAATTTTATAAGTAAAGCGCAATCAATGAACAATCATTAAAACCATTTTTTATTCGTATAAAATACTAAAAATAACAGGAGACAAATCATAATATGGAACGGTTGCGGGACCGGCGCGTATTGGTTACGGGAGCGGGGGGATTCATCGGCTCTCATTTAGTAGAGGCGTTGGTTCCACTATGCCAGCGGGTAACGGCGCTGATTCATTACGATTCCCGGCCCGGCTTCGGCAATCTTGAGTTTCTTACGACGGATATCCGCCGCGATGCGCGCATTCTCTCCGGCAACGTAGCCGATCCCTTTTTTGTGCGGCGGGCGGTGGAGGGGCACGATTTGGTTTTTCATTTGGCGGCTTTGATTTCGATTCCCTATTCCTATATCGCCCCGGCGGCCTATTTCCGCACCAATGTCATGGGAACGCTCAATGTGCTGGAAGCCTGCCGTTCGGAAAAAGTGCAGCGATTGGTTAGCGTCTCCACTAGCGAATGCTACGGCAGCGCCCAGTATACGCCGATGCCGGAAGAGCATCCCCTTCATGCCCAATCGCCTTATTCCGCCTCCAAGATCGCAGCGGACAAAACCGTGGAAAGTTATTATTGCTCCTTCGGCCTGCCCGCCGTCATCATCCGGCCATTCAATACCTACGGCCCACGGCAATCCGCCCGCGCCGTCATTCCTACAATTATTACGCAAACCCTCTCTGATGAATCCATCATTCGCTTGGGATCGCTGACGCCGGTGCGCGATTTGACTTTCGTGGAGGATACCGTCATGGGACTGATCGCCGCTGCCGTATCCGATGGCGTAGAAGGCGAAACCATCAATCTAGGCGTGGGACAGGGCGTGTCCATAGGCGAATTGGCGCGGCGCATTGGCTCTCTCACTGGCATCAACAAGGAAATTGTCTGCGAGGAGGAGCGCATCCGCCCGGAAAAGAGCGAAGTAATCACCCTTATCAGCGACAATTCCAAAGCGGCGCGGCTTCTAGGCTGGAAGCCGAAAATCGCTTTGGATGATGGATTGAAACGCACGATCGATTTTGTGCGCGAGCATCCCGATTTCTATCGTCCGGGGACGTATTTGATTTAAGAATGATGAATGATGAGCCTCCACACCGAAGAAATCAGCGATAGCAGAAAGAAAAAGGATTGAGGAGTTTTGGCTCGGCAGGAGCCTCGCCCTCCCTTCTTGTTCGAAGGTGAATTGCGGGAGGGCGAATCTGCGTTTTTCCCCCTGTGTCCGGCATTGCGGCATGTCATTTCGAGGGAGCGCAGCGACCGAGAAATCTTCAACCCGCGTGTGGAAGGATTTCTCGCTATCGCTCGAAATGACAGAGTCGCAGCATGACAGAGCCATGATGAGCCTGCCAGCCTTCTCTTTTCTTAGGAGCGCCCTACCCGCGCTTCGCGGGCTAAATCAGAAAGAAACACAAAAAAATCGCGCTCAGGAGCCTAGACGCTTAACTCCTCAATTATCAGCGCTTACGAAAAGTGTTTCATAAGAGTGATGAGTGATGAGTGACAGGCTGCGCTTCGCGTTAAGCCTACTCAACGCAACTATTAGAGGAGATGGATTTTTATGCGCGCTGTGATATTGGCGGGCGGCCAGGGGCGGCGATTGAATCCTTATACGCTGGTGCTGCCTAAGCCTCTTGTACCCATTGGCGATCTTCCGGTTATCGAAATTGTCGTGCGGCAACTGGCGCATTATGGCTTCGAGCGGGTTACTATCGCTGTGGGCTATCACTCGGAACTGATTATGGCCGTCATGGGCGACGGCGCTAAATGGGGATTGAATATCGACTATTCCCGCGAAGATCGTCCCTTGAATACCGTCGGCCCTTTGCGTTTGATCGACGGACTCAATGAACCATTTCTGGTAATGAATGGCGACCTTCTCACAGACCTGAACTACAGCGAGCTGGCCGCCGCCCATTCCCGGCATGGAACCATCCTTACAATCGCTTCCTGCAAACGGCGCGTTAAGTTGCAGCTGGGAGTGATTTCCTACGCCACGGAAAACAACCGCTCCATCATTACCGGCTATCGCGAAAAGCCCGCCTTCGAATACGAAGTGAGCAGCGGCATTTATATTTTCGATCCCCGCATTTTTGATTACATTCCCGAAGGCCAACCGTTCGGCTTCGACGAATTGATGCTGCGTTTGCTTGACGAAAACGAACCGGCGGCGCTCTATCATTTCGAAGGCCATTGGCTGGATATGGGAACGCCGGAAGATTTGGAACGCGCCAACGAAGAGTTCATGAACTACCGCCAACGGTATCTGCCTAATGAGTAACTGGAAAATTCCCCTATTCGAACCCGAATTCACCAGCGAAGATATCGAAGCGGCCTGCGCTCCGCTGCGCGAAGGCTGGATATCGATGGGCGAACGAACGTATGCGTTCGAAAAAGCGTTCCGTGATAAAATCTGCGCCGCGCACGTTTTCGCCGTCTGCAACGGCACTGCCGCGCTGCATTTGGCGCTGGCGGCGTTGGGAATCGGGCGCGGAGATGAGGTTATTCTGCCTTCTCTCACCTTTGTCGCTTGCGCGAATGTTATCGTCCAGCAATGCGCAATTCCTGTTTTTACCGATTGCTGCAGCGAAGAAGACTGGACCCTATCGCCTCAAGATATCGAGCGCAAAATCACACACGGCGCCCGCGCCATTATGGCGGTGCATTACGCCGGATTCCCCTGCCGCATGGAAGAGATTGTCCCCATTGCCCGCCGCCATAATCTCGCCATTATCGAAGATTGCGCCCACGCTCTTTTTTCCATTCGTAAAGGAAAACCCTGCGGCCTTTGGGGCGATATCGGCTGTTTCAGTTTTTTCACCAACAAAAATATGACTACCGGCGAAGGGGGAATGTTGACCACAAACGACGACCGCCTTGCCGAGCGCATCCGGTTAATGCGTTCGCATGGGATGACAACTCTTACGCTGGATCGCCATCGCGGCTACGCCCGCTCTTACGACGTAGTCGAGTTTGGATTCAATTACCGCATCGACGAAATCCGCGCCGCGTTGGGATCAAGCCAACTCCAGCGAATGGATTCCCGTCTCTTGCGCCGTAAAGAAATTTATTGGCATTATTTGGAAAAACTAAAAGATATAGACGGAATTATTATTCCATTTCAAGATCGTACTGAGGATAACGTCGGTTATCATATTTTTCCTATTTATATAAAAAAATCATCCATACGCGATCAGCTGATGGATGCGTTGAAGCAGGAAGGCATACAAACTTCCATCCATTATCCCCCCATTCACCATTTCATGGCGTACCGCGAAGCGGGATATTCCGCCGAGTGCCCTCTAACCGAACGCTTGACGTCGGGCGAAATCACCCTGCCTTTTTACCCGTCCATGTCGGAAGAACAAATCTCCATCGTATGCGAATCGCTGCGGCGGAATCTATTGGCGCTTAGTTAGTAAAGCAATAGAAAAATCCTATCCGCGCAAACGCCGCGCCCTCACCACGGAATGGGAGATTTCGCCCCCAAGCCCGGACCGAGGAACACGGCGTTCCATAATAAGCGCGTGGTTTCGGGATAGTAGCCTCGGTCGTCCGGTTCGCAGGGGAAGAGAATAATCTGCCCTTTTCCTTTAGCCTCGCGGGTAAGATAAGCGCTTTTGGCCCAACGGCGGCGGGCTTCCGGCCATACTAAACCGCTTACGCGCAGGTTTTTTTCGGCGGCGAATCGAACCGGCGTTTCCACCGGCGGCTTTGAATAATAGGAGTTGGATGACCGGACTATAACGGCCAAAGGATTGTTGACGCCGAACGCCAACCAATGCTCTTCATCCACTCGCGCCCGCAAGAAAGCGCCGCGCGGGCTGAAACGTTTCTCCCAAGCGTCCTGTCTTTTAAGTTTTTCTATGTCTTCTTTCTTTTTGGCCGTCTCCGTCGCATCCTTGATATCGGATGGTTGATAATCCCATATATCCGCCTGGCTGGCGGACGCCGTTAAGGCTTTCTCTTCTCGATCAACGGCTTCGTCATAGAGTTCCATCTGCGGCAACGCCTCGGAACGTTCGCGGACGGCGGACATTTCCGCCTTGGGATCAGTCAGAAAGGAGACGGCGGAACCGAGAGCGATCAGCGTACCGCCGTTTTCCACCCATACTTTCAAGAGTATAACTCCTCCTTCCGGCAGCGCCGACATAGAAGGAAGAATCAGCGCATTGTATTTCCTCAAATCCAGCGCGGACAACAGTTCGATATCCAAACAGGAAACGCGGGCGCCATAGACGGCGTCGAGCCAATTCCATGTCTGCCCAAAAGACGATGCGCTGACAGTACGGCCAAGAAAAAGACCGATGCGCGGCGGCGTCAACAGGATGAAATACTGCCCGCCGAGATCGGTTCCCTCCAAATCGAGCGCGGAATCGGCGGCGTGAAAGACCGCGCCGCTTTGATGGCTTATTGCGGGAATCTCCGCATGAAGACGGCTGGAATTTTCCACATTGCGCAAAAGAAAACTTCCCTTTACGAATGACTTGCCGCCGCTATGGAAATCCCGCTCCGCCGCCCGTATGGCAAATCCCTTTTCCAACAACGACGATACGGCGAAAGTGGAAGCATCGTCGCTTCCATCCAAAACGTAACCGTACTTCGGATGCGACGGAATGGCGATAGGCTCCTTTGTAAAGGAGCGAATCGGGTCCATCTCCGCATTCACCGGCGCCGTGGCTTGATAGCAAGTTGCGCCATAAGCAATGGGCATAGACCACGCAGTAACGTCGTAAAGGCGCGTCGCGTTCTTTTTCTCCAACTCGCGCCGCTCTTCTGTCAGAAAAGAGTCCTTCATGCGCGGATCGAATTCCATGACGGCGTTGAGGACGTGTTTTTGGGGTTGATTTACGGGAATGATCCAAGCGCCTGCGGGCAGTTCTTTTTCGTTAAACGAATCGCCGAAGGAAGAAGCGAGACCCTTGGCCGTAAAAGGCTTCTGCGCCTGATAGATTTCGATCCCCTGCCATAGCAGGTTTTCTATCAAGCGATTCGTCCGCGCGGCGTTGGTCGCCGGTTCGATGAGGTAAGCGCAAACTTCTTTGTCCGCGGGCGGCGCGACGGTTTTCTTTTTTTCCCGATAATAATCCGTCAATAACTCCTGGCGATTGTCGGCGAGCGTTTGCAGATTGGCGAGGGAACTGACGATGTGATGATGCACGGTCTCGCGGTACGTCATCGTCGTCCCATCGGCGCGGCGCACGGCGGAACCGTCCACGCCCGCCTGTTCGTAGAGAATCATAAGCGCCCCGCTGTAGGCGATCCATTCCGAATAGCCGGGATAAAACATATCCAGCCATTCGCGGGTGTAATAGCTCCAACCGTAGCGGTCGAACGCTTTGGCTTGATCCTCGGCGAAGCGCTTCGACCATTTTTCGTGCATGGGGGTTAGGTTTTGATTGACCGGCTCGCGGGGCGGCGAGAAGAGGTAAGTATCCAGCGGCCCCATTTCGTGCGAATCGACCATCAGCTGTGGGCGCCATTCTAAAAATGTTTTAACGCGGGCGCGGCTTTCCGGTTGGGAAAGGATGAAGAAATCGCGGTTCAGATCGAAGAAATAATGGTTGCCGCGCCCCCACGGCCATAGTCCCGTATGGTTAGCGCTCTGGACGTCGGGATTGAGAATCTTGCCGTTGAACGAACGCATCTGAGCCAGAAACCGCTCGCGCCCGTCGGGATTCTGCAAGGGATCGATGCACACAACGGCTTCGCGCAGGGTTTGTTGCGTGACGCCATCCTGTCCCGCCGCCAATTGATAAGCCAGCCAGACAGCGGCGTCGGTGCTGGATAGCTCGTCGCCGTGGATACTGTAGGCCATCCAGGCGACAGCGGGCGTATTTTGAATAAGGGCGTCCGCTTCCGTTTCGCTTTTAAGCATTCGGGGATCGAAGAGTTTTTGGATTCCCGCTTTGATCTCATCCAATTTTTGCATATTCTCCGGCGAAGAGACAACGAGCAGCAGCAGTTTTCTTCCTTCATGGGTTTCGCCGTAAGGATAGAGGCGGATGTTCTCTTTCGCTTGCGCCAGCGTTTGAAAATAGGAGAATAATTCGGCATAGGAAACGGGATGGCTGCCAACTTCATAGCCGAGAAAAGCGCCCGGTTCGGGAATCGCAGGATCGTAGACGCAGCTTTCGACGAATGGCTTGTCATACGCGGCGTTCTCTCCTGCGCCGCTTAATAAAACGGACATAAAGATTGCAAAATGAATTGTTAATAAGTAAAGAATCGATTTTGCGCTTTGGCGAATCGTCACGGTTAAAATCCTTTCGGTCGAAGATGAACCACTCAAGGGCAAAAAAAACTTGCCCTTGCCACCCATTTTTTATATAGGCTATTTACGTTCTCATAGGAAGAGGGATAAATAAAGTCTATATTAGCGTGATCGAGTATTTCTCGCGGGTGAAATGAAAAACTTGCTTAATAGTGGAGAATCTATTATGAAACAAATTTCATTGGTTGCGTTTCTATTTACTCTTTGCATGGCGGCATTCGGCGCCGAGAGAACCGTTATTGAAAGCGCCCGTCAAATTCCTATCGCTTACGATGTCGACGTCGTCGTCGTTGGCGGCTCTTCCGCGGGCGTCGCGGCGGCGGTGGAAGCGGCGCATAGCGGGGCCAAGGTTTTTCTCGCCGCGCCGAGAACGTATCTGGGCGACGATCTCTGCGGAACCTACCGCTTTTGGCTCGAACCGGACGAAAAGCCTGAATCGGAACTGGCGCAAAAAATGTTCGCCGAACCTCCTGCTGGCTCAGGGCCGATGGGAAAAGGATTGCCATTCACTTACGCGGTGGATATTCCTTCCTCTGGCGTGCATAAAGATACGGATCCCCCCTCGCGTTTGTCGGACGGCCAATGGAAAAGCGCCTCCAACCAAAGCGTTCAATATGATGGAAACGCGAATATCGTTGTCGATTTAGGCGAAGCGAAATCCTTCAAACGCATCCACCTTTTGGTCTTCCAACGAAACGAGGATTTTGAAGTGGAAAAAACCGCTGTTTCCATCAGCGGCGATCAACAACATTGGAAACAGATTGTCATCATTAAAAACGACGCACTCGGCCAGGCGGAAGCAGAAGAAGATGCCATCGATCTTGCCGCGGAAGTCGATGCCAAAGCCCGCTATGTTAAATTTTCCATAAAAAAAGGAAACGGCGCCAAGCGGATTTTATTAGGCGAAATCGTCATCGAAGCCGACGCGCCGCCAAAGGAATCCACGACGCATGTGCGCATCCCACCGACGCCCCAACAAATCAAACTGGCGTTAGATAGAGCCTTGCTGGATGCGAAAGTTCCCTTTTTATACAGCTGCTTCGTTACCGATGTCCTGCGCGATGAGGAAGGCAAACCGGCGGGCGTCGTTATTGTCAACCGCAATGGACGCCAGGCGGTGAAAGCCAAAGTCGTCATCGACGCCATGCCCCGCGCCAATGTTGCGAGAATGGCGGGCGCCGATTTCGCGCCTTACCCCGCCGGACTGCAAACGTTTCAACGCGTCGTCATTGGGGGAGAGATGAAATCCGGCGCGGGAATGACGGCGCGGAAGCTGCTTTCGCCAATTCGGGCTGGCGCCAAGAACGAAGAATACAACGCCTTCGAATATACTCTGACGCTGCCTATGAAAGACGCTTCTTTCGCCTCCTTCGCCGCAGCGGATCAAATCGTCCGCGATAAAACCTTCGACGCGGCGCAAATGGACGCTGCGGAAGTTCTTTTTCAAATTCCTCCCGATCCCATGAAAGGAAAAAAGAGTTTGTCGGGCGCATGGCCGGGCGCGATGAAAGCCGATCTGGACGTTTTTCGTCCAGCGAATCAGGAAAGAATTTTCGTCCTGGGCGGATGCGCCGATATCTCACGGGATGCGGCGGAAAAACTGCTGCGGCCTCTCTCCTATTTGGAAATGGGAACGCGCATCGGACGCGCGGCGGCGGACGAAGCGATGAATATTCCCGGATTGCAAGGCGTTCATTTGCCCGGCGTAAAAGCCAATACGGACATAAAGGGCGAAGTGAAAGAGATTCTCTCCGGCCTTCGCCCGACGGATGAAGGCATCCCCACAATTCCCGCCGAAGAACGCGCCCTGCCTATCCTCGGCGAATACGGCGTCGCCATCATCGGCGGCGGCACCGGCGGCGCTCCCGCCGGAATCGGAGCGGCGCGTCAGGGCGCGAAAACGTTAGTCGCCGAATATCTGTATGGGCTGGGCGGCATCGGAACTATCGGCCTCATCGGGCGTTACTATATCGGCTACCGCGACGGCTTCACGGCGGAAGTGGATAAAGGCGTCGCGGAGATGGGGGCGGACAGCGACCGCCGCATTAACGGCTGGAATGTCGAGTTGAAGATGGAATGGTTGCGGCGAGAACTGCGAAAGGCGGGGGCAGACGTCTGGTTCGGCGTATTGGGCTGCGGCGCGTTCGTGGAAAACGGCTGCGTCAAAGGAGTCATCGTCGCCACGCCGGAAGGCCGCGGCGTGATTCTCTCGAAAACCTCTATCGACGCCACCGGCAGTTCGGATATCGCTATCGCGGCGGGAGCGGATTATATGTTCACTACGGCGGAACACGCCGCCCTGCAAGGGACGGGACTGCCGCCGCGCCAACTAGGCGCCAATTATACCAACACGGATTACACCTTTACCGATGACGCCGATCCTGTGGACATCTGGCGCTCCTTCGTTACGGCGCGGGAAAAATTCCAAGGCGCCTACGACTTGAGCCAGATTATCGATACGCGGGAACGGCGGCGCATTGTTGGCGACTTCATCGTTTCGCCATTGGATATCTTCAACCGCCGCACTTATCCCGACAGCGTCGTCCTTTCGCGCAGCAATTTCGACACTCACGGCTATACGGTGCATCCCTGCTTCATGTTGAAGCCGCCCGATAAAGAAACCGTTCTCGCTTATACGCCCTATCGCAGCCTGTTGCCAAAAGGCTTGGATGGCATCATCGTTACCGGTCTCGGCATCAGCGCCCACCGCGACGCTATGCCGATTCTTCGAATGCAGCCTTGCATTCAGAACCAAGGCTACGCGATGGGCATCGCCGCTAGCATGGCCGCCAAAGAAGGTAAGGGAACGCGAGCCATCGATATCAAAGCGTTGCAAAAAATCCTTATAGAAAAAGGCAACCTGCCGGAAAACGTATTAACCGATGTCGATTCCTATCCTTTCCCCCAAGAAAAAATCGCTCAGGCCGTCAAAGACGCCGCCAACGATTACCAGGGGATTGGAATCATTCTCGCTCAACCGGACGACGCTCTGCCCTTGCTGCGACAAGCCTATGAATCCTTCGGCGCGGCGGAGACGAAAGCGGCTGTGGAAGAAAAAACGCCCCCGGCGCTGAGCCGAACCCTCGATGCCGCCGAAGCGAAAAAAGCCAAATTGATCTACGCGCATATTTTGGGAGTCATGGGCGATGCATCCGGCAGCGCCGCTTTAGTGGAAGCCGTCAAAGAAAAAGAGTGGGATAAAGGATGGGCGTTCACTGGAATGGGCCAATTCGGCGGCAGTCTCAGCCCCGTGGACAGCCTGATCGTCGCCTTGGGAAATACGCATGACAAGCGGGGCTTGCAACCCATTCTCGACAAGGCCAAACAGTTGGAACCGTCAAGCGATTTTTCCCATTTTCGAGCCGTAGCGATGGCGTTGGAAACGCTGGACGATCCCGCCGCCGCCAAGGTTTTGGCGGATTTGCTGAAAAAGACGAACATGACGGGCAACGCCATTGCGGATATCTCCCAGGCCATTCGCATCGACGCCGCCACGCATGGAACGGACAATACGATCCGCGACCGCACGCTGCGCGAATTGATTCTGGCGCGCGCCCTTTATCGCTGCGGCGATGTAGACGGCCTCGGCGAGAAAATTTTGCGAGAATACGAAAAAGACCTGCGCGGACATTTTGCCCGCCATGCTCATGCGGTTTTGAAAAAGAATGATGAATGATGAATGATGAATGATGAATGATGAATGATGAAAAAGGATAGTCCACGGTTGAAAACAATCTTGCCCTTGTCGCTCGAGTCGCGTTGGGAAGGCTCAAAGCGAAGCGTATCCCGCCAGTATCTCTGACGGAAAGTCGCATTCTGTTTACGATTAAACAAATTGCCCGGCGGCGAAACCCGATGCCCAGGCCCATTGAAAATTGTATCCGCCTAAATGGCCTGTCGCGTCGACCGCCTCGCCGATGAAAAACAAACCGGGAACTTTCGCCGCTTCCATTGTCTTCGGCGAGAGTTCCCGCGTATCGACGCCCCCAACCGTCACTTCCGCTTTTTCGTATCCTTCCGTTCCCTCTATTAGAATCCGCCAATGATGCAGCGAGTGCGATATGGCTTGAATTTGTTTTGGGGAATATTGATTGACGGGACGATTCTCTCCATGAATCTCGCACCATTTTTGCGCCACTCTTTTGGGGAGATATCGGCTAAGCAAAGTGCAGAGCTGCAGGGTGGAACCGGGTTCGACGCTATCGGCCAATTCCATCCCCGGCAATAGATCGAGAGCGAGATCGTCGCCTTCGCGCCAATAGGAGGAAATTTGCAAAATCGCCGGACCGCTCAATCCCGTATGCGTGAATAAGACGCTGTCCGTAAATTCCTTTCCTCCGCAGTCAACGCAAGCCGTAAATGAGGTTCCTCGCAATTCGCTCCAAATCCGCCGTTCCGTTTCCGCAATGCGCAAGGGAACCAGCCCCGGACGCAATTCTGTTACCTTCAAACCGAAGCGTTGCGCTGTTTCGAAGGCGAAATCCGTCGCGCCCAATTTAGGAAAAGACAGTCCGCCAGTTGCAATAACCAGCGATTCGGATTCTAACGTTCCCTGGTTTGTTTGTAGGGAGAAACAAAGATTTTTCTCTGCTGCGGCAACGCGGCAATTCAGGCGCATCTCCACTCCCGCGCTCTCGCATTCCTCCCGCAGCATCTGCGCCACGCGGCGGGAGCCGTCATCGCAAAAGATGCGTCCGTCTTTTTCTTCATGCCACGCGAGACGGCGCTTGTCCATCAACGCCAAAAAATCTTGCGGCGAAAATCGCGCCAAGGCCGATAGGCAAAATCGGGGATTGGAAGATATATAGGCGTCCGCATTGGCGTATAGGTTCGTGCAGTTGCAGCGTCCCCCGCCGGAAATTTCGATTTTCCGGCCTATGCGATCGTTATGTTCGATCAATAGAACGGAGCGTCCCCGGCGCGCCGCCTGAATCGCGCAAAACATCCCCGCCGCCCCGCCGCCAATGACAACGACATCCTTTTTCATTGCGGCGCGAGACGAATAACGTCCCCTTCCTCGAAATGGATAGGAATGCCTTCATTGGCGGTTGCAATGCGAACCGTGGATTCCGCTACTTTGTCTCCCGCCGCGTTCGTGCGGCTTATGCTCCATGAACCAGGAACAACATAGACGTAAAACGGTTGTT
Source organism: Candidatus Omnitrophota bacterium (assembly GCA_040755155.1). NCBI lineage: Bacteria > Pseudomonadati > Candidatus Omnitrophota > Candidatus Omnitrophota bacterium. The sequence goes on from JBFMBP010000079.1 coordinate 32,553, forward strand.
CCGAATTTCCTTTTCCTGTGAGCGTAATAACATTCCCCTCGGCGAGAATATCCAAAATCATGCGATGAAGATGGATGCGCGTGATTTTCAATTGCGGCCAATCCTTCGGCAATTGGGGCTGAATCTGAAATCCATCGCCGCGCGGACTAAATCCCAAAAAGCCGCGCAGCATGAGTTGCGGGACGAGAAGGCTTTCGAAAAATTCCTGATCCAATCCCAAGCCGCCCGCATGGCCGCCGCCTTGCAGCGTGCCTCGGCTCCCGTCTTTGTAATATTCGCGATAGCCGCCGCCCGCTTGAACCTCGTCGAACCAGCGGATAATTTCTTGCAAGCGTTTCCAGGCGTTATCCGGCCCCAAGACTTTCAGCCGCGACATCAAATCCTGATAGGAGAATCCCAACACGGCCCCGCCGTCCTGCACCTGGCCGCCCCACGGAATCTTTTCCGGCGAGTTCCAGAACCAGCCGTAATATTCGATATTGCGCTTCGTCGTCGCTCGGGGCGCGAAGCGCCAATGATAAATATCCTCTCCTTGCGACGTATCATCCTTAACTATGCGGTCGCCGTTCAACCATGACAGGATCGATTCCGCTTGGCGCGCTGTGGCAAAATCGTAATAGATCGCCTCGCAATTGAGGAAAGTGAATCCATAATCGTAAGCGACGCCGTCGTCGTCGATGCCGCAGAAAAAGCGTCCGGTTTGGTTATTCCAGAAAAGGCGGCCCGCAATCGCCTTGACTTCCTCGGCGTGGCGGCGCAACTCTTCCGGATCTTTGCGCATAGGGCTGCTGGGCAGATTCCATTCCGGATGGGCGGCGATCTCCCTCTCCAGCGAAATCATCGTATTCAGCGCATCGTAATAATGGATCGTAGCGTAAGCGTCCTTGCGTCCCATCGGCAAAAGATCCCAATAGTTATTGCCAATGCCGCGACCGGGGTGGATGATCTTCTTTCCGTCCTCCGTTAATTCCAATCCGCTGCGTCCGTCATGCCCGGCGAAAGGCGTCATGATGCACTTTTCTTTCAAGCCGCCCTGATTTTCCATCAGGTAAAGCAAAGCCAGCCTCATCCGGTTCAAGTTCTGGCGCAGGAAATTCAAATCGCGCGTCCAGCGAAAATATAGGGCGCAACCCCGAACGTAATTTTGATTATTGATATTGTGCCGCGTGTCGTATTGCGTAAACAGCGCCTGGATTCCCGCCGCAGCGCCGGAGGGGGGATTGTCGAATTGTATCCCCAGCCGCGTGATGCGTCCTTTCCAGGCGGGTGATTTGAATACGGGGATCATCGTAAAGACGATTCCCTGATCTTGGCGAATCGGCTCGAAATAAAACCGCCGTTCTGGACCGAAGGCGGGATTTTCTTCCGTCGTCCACTCCAAATAGGGTTGAGCATTGTCCAATCCCGAGGCGCGCCAGCGCAACTGGATGAAGGGCGATTGATCCGGCAAGATCGAAAGCGTCGGCGTGTGAATGCTTGCTCTCTCCTGCGTTAGTTCGATATTCCAAGCGTCATTGGCGATTCCTTTGTCCGCGCCGCCAGTTAATTCCCAACCTTCCTGCGTTTTGACGGACGTTCCATGCCATCCCTGCGGTACGCCCTGGAGGGAGAAATGCCAGCCCCATGTTCCCTCGCCTCCCTGTTTCCAGAATGGAAATGGCCAACCCAATTGATGAGCGATCGAGTTGTGTTGATGCGTAGCGACATAACCGTCGGAGTCGATGATTCGTTCCGAAAGCGCCTTAGCCCAACGCCGCCGCATATCGTTCATGCGGCCGTCCGTCTCCACGGCGGGCCAAAGCGAAGGACCGGAAATCCATTCGTCCCATAACGTCGCCAGCGGCCCGGAGGGCAGATAATGCAAATAATTGAGTTCCCGCAACGACTCCATCGCCTTTTCCTGGCCGGGAACGATATAATGAGGGAAATCGTCAGGAACATTTAAAGGCGCATCCGCTCCAGCGGCGGCAAGAGGGAAGGAAAGCATTATTATAAAAAGAAAATATCGCATAATGGAAGTCGCTTTCTTTACGCAGATTGAATAAATCTTTGGGGATTAGGATTCATAGGAAATTACATGGCGTTTCATTCATTTTTCTCTTGTCTTTTTGTCTAAATCTTATATTGTTTTGACCTATTGCGATTGTCAAGCGAGAGCCGGCGCCGCTAAGAAGCCGAATCTTGACATGTTCATGGTTTCATAACTGCTATCAATTAAAAAGGGGAGATTCGATGCCAAACAATAAATTCGCCACTGTCATTACTTGCATGGACGGCCGCATTCAACTTCCCGTGAACGAATGGATTCGAAAAACATTCAACGTCGATTACGTAGATACGATCACGATGCCGGGACCGAATAAAGTTATGGCTAAAGGATACTTTGGGGAGATGGATTCCATTCGGCAAAAAGTCAGGATATCCGTCGAAGCTCATGGTTCCAAAGTTCTTGCCATCGTAGGGCATTACGATTGCGCGGGAAATCCCGTTACCAAAGAAGAGATCGTTAAACAGATCCAAGCCAATATAATCCGCATAAAAGATTGGGGATTGCCGCTGGATTTGGTGGGATTATGGGTGAACGATCGATGGGAAATCGAGACCGTCGCCGAATCTAAGCGGCGGACGGCGGGATAACCTCACGGACCGAAGATGATAATATCTCCCTGGCTGATCAACCCATTCGTCGCATCGAAAATGGGGGATGCCCGCATGTCCTGGACTTCGGATAAATTATCCGGCCCTTGGCTGGAGAGCAAGTATTCCGCATGAAGCGGCGCGCCGGAGGAATTTTTGATGGTCCAATCCAAGAGAGTGATGGGCCAGCCGCAGGATTTATCGCGATTGATATAGAAATATTCTTTGGATGCGAACGTACTCGTCCGGCTGCCCTCTTGGGAATTGAACGGATCGACGGCGGGAACATTGGCGTAAGCCACCGGCTTGAAAATCTCTCCCGCGCGGAATTGCACGTCGCCCATAATCTCCAACGTACAAGAGGGCGGATAGCCGGACTCGTCAGCCCGATACATCTCGATGGCCGTCTTCATCGCCCGCAAATCGCCTTCCACGCGGGCGATTTTGGCCCGCATCTGCGCATTGAGAAAATTGGGAACTGCGATCGCCGCCAATATCCCGATAATGGCGACGACGATTAACAATTCGATGAGAGTAAATCCCTGATTCCTCATATTCATTCTTCCTTCAACAATTTCTGATAACTCATGTTACGCACGAAGGCCATTTATTAAGGAATTTGCCGTCCTAACAATTCCTCTCCCAAGATTGGGAGAGGTTAGGTGAGGGTTGATTTGTTTAAACTTAAAACCCCTCACCCTAACCCTCTCCCAAAGGGCGAGGGAATGGTAATGCGTAACATGAGCTGATAAATCGTGGTTCTGCGTCCCTATTGTACTTCTATTTTTTATGCTATTTCTATGGCGTAATCATATATTTTTTTAGATTGAAACGTTAGAACGGAGAATTATTATGGCGAATCCACGGCATCCTGACAATAATAAAATTCATCGGCGAACGTTTATTATGGGGTTTTCCGCCGCCAGCATTCATGCGGCCTTTGCGGAATCGTCCGCCGCCCAAAAAATCCGCATCGGCGTCGTTGGCGGTGGATTCGGATGTTCATTCTATTGGCATGAACACCCCAACTGCGTTGTGGCCGCCGTCAGCGATCTGCGCCCGGACCGGCGCGACCGGTTGGTTCAAACCTATCATTGCGATCAGGTCTACGAGTCCCTCGAAAAACTTATTCTCGACAAAACCATCGACGCCGTCGCCGTCTTTACCGGCGCTCCCGATCATGTGCGCCATTGCTCCGCCGTCATGAACAGCGGCAAGCATGCCCTTTCCGCCGTTCCCGCCGCCATGAGCCTGGAAGAATGTCAAACGCTGATCGACGTAAAAATAAAAACCGGCATGACCTATATGATGGCGGAAACGAGCTATTACCGCCAGGAAGCCATCACCGCCCGCCAATGGTACAAGGAAGGAAAATTCGGCAAAATCTTTTCCATCGAAGCGGAATACCACCACGACATGACCCACGACGGCCCCGGCCTCATCTATTACAATGGACAACGCACTTGGCGCTACGGCTTTCCGCCCATGCACTATCCTACTCACGCCTTGGCTTTCGCCGTGAGCGTTACCGGCGAACGCATGACCCAAGTCTCCTGCATCGGCGACCGGGCGGCCGGCAATCCCGTCTATCAAGAGAATGCCTATAACAACAATCCTTTCTGCAACGCAACGGCGCTCTACAAAACCAATAAGGGCAACGCCGTCCGCCACGCCGAATTCCGCCATGCGGCGGCGGGCGTCTGCGAGCGGGCGCAATGGTATGGCGACAAGATGAGTTTCTTCATGCCCACGCCGAACGGAACGCCCGCTACGATTTTCCGCATCGGCGAAAAGCCGGAAACCTACAATCAGCCGATGCACTGGAAAACCGATCTTTTGCCGGAACCCTTGCGGCATGACAGCGGACACGGAGGATCGCACACGTTTATTACCCACGAGTTCATAACTGCCCTGCGGGAAAACCGCAGGCCCGCAGTCGATGTTTATGAAGCCGCGGCCTATACCGCGCCGGGAATTGTTGCCCATCAATCCGCGCTGAAAGACGGCGAACTCTTAACCGTCCCCGATTTTGGATGAACGGATTCCCCTATTCAATCTCCTAGATGGAATCCTTGATCCAGCGTCCGATTGAGGTATTGGCGGAAAGCGAAAATCGTCGTCGTCTTGACGATGCCGGGCACGGCGATCATATCTTCCGTAACCAATTTCGACAACGTTTCGTTTTCCGGGACGCGGACGACGGCGATAAGGTCCCATTCGCCGGCAACGCTGTAGACTTCGGAGATTCCAGGCAGATTGAGAATCTCCTGCGCCGCGCCCGCAATGCGGTTGCGCTCGGCGGATATCAAAATGAATGCAGTCACCATAAGCATCGCCTCTTTCTGCCCATACGGCATATTCTATACGCGCGCATCCTTTCATGATAACGGAGTTGAAGAAAAAGGAAAGGAAAACGGCCATTTCCGTCTTTCATGGCAAAATCTCGTCATTATTCCCAAATCGTTTTTTGTTTATATAGGAAAGATCGGAGCTATGTTAGAATCCTGTTAAAAGTATGAAAAAACGGCGTAATAAATCTTTCTCTCCTTGCCGCTTGTTGTAACGCTTATTAAGCTTGGAGCGATCGATTGGGATTCATGGCGGCATGGTTGCCGATAGGGAACGATCCCAAAAGCAGCGATCGGTTTTCAAAGGCAAGCGGTTGGAAAAAGAAATACATCGGATGGAGCCGCCTTCATTCCCCAGCGCGGACAAGGAAACGAATATGGCAAGGGAAAACATACTGGTCGTCGATGACGAAGAAGATATTCTCAGTTTAGTGGAATACAACCTCGTCAAAGAAGATTTCAACGTCAACTGCGTGATGACTGGCGAGGAAGCATTAAGCCGGACGCGGTCGGCGGCGCCCGATTTGCTCGTACTCGATCTGATGCTGCCTGGCGTAGACGGCCTCGAAGTCTGCCGGATTTTAAAAAACGATCCCCAGACGAAAGAGATTCCTATCGTAATGCTAACGGCGAGAGGCGAGGAATCCGACGTCGTAAGAGGATTGGAACTCGGCGCCGACGATTATATTACCAAACCGTTTAGCCCAAATATTCTCCTGGCTCGCATCCGCGCCGTTCTGCGCCGGAAATCCGTCACCCCCGCCGACGAAAATTCCATCTTGAAAATTCATGGCATCGAAATTCATCCCGGCCGCCACGAAGTTCTCATCCATGGCGCTACCGCCGACTTAACCTTAACGGAGTTCCGAATCCTTCACTATCTGGTTCGCCGCCCAGGATGGGTTTTTACCCGCACTCAAATCATCGACGCCGTACACGGAGACGACTATCCCGTGACGGAACGCTCCGTAGACGTCCAGATCGTCGGCTTGCGCAAGAAACTGGGAGATTGCGGCAAATATATCGAAACCGTACGCGGCGTCGGTTATCGCTTCCAGGATTCGTAAGGATTCGCACGTGCCGAAAAGACGATTGCAGTGGAAGCTTTATCCTTCCTACCTTCTGGTTACGGTCTTCTCTCTTATCGCTGTAGCCGGATATTCTACGATTTCTATGCGCGCCATGTATTTGTCCTTTTTGCAATCGGAATTGGAATCCTACGCCCGTCTCGTAAAAAATCAAATCGAACGCAAAAATCTCCCTTTGGACGCGAGTTGGGTAGACCCCATTTGCAAAGAGGAAGGAGCTTTGATTCCTCCGCGCCTTACCGTAATCAGTTCGACAGGCGAGGTCGTCGGCGAGTCGGAAGAAAATCCTCATGATATGGAAAATCATCTCCACCGTCCGGAAATCCAAGACGCTCTGCGTATGGGCTTCGGCAAAACCGTCCGTTACAGCAACACGGTGGAAAAGGAGATGATGTATATCGCCGTCTCCCTGCAAAAAGACGGCGAGACGATAGGAGTGGCTCGCGCCGCGCTTTCCACGTCCGCCATCGCCAAAACGACGAAGGATATTTTTCGGCAGATTTTTATCGGCGGAATAGCCGCTATTATCATTGGCGCGATCGTCAGTTTCGCCATTTCCCGCCATATCAGCCTTCCGCTCGTCAAACTGCAGGAAGGCGCTGCGCGTTTCGCCAAGGGCGATCTGAGCGCGAAATTGGAAATCGCCCATTCGGAAGAAATCGACGAATTGGCGGAAGCGATGAACCGTATGGCCGCTCAATTGAACGATCGCATCCGCGCCATCGTCCGGCAGCGCAACCAACAGGAGGCGATTCTCTCCAGCATGGTGGAGGGCGTGCTCGCCGTTGACGGCCGCCAGCGGCTGATCGGCATGAATCAATCCGCCGCCGAGTGGCTCGGCGCAGCCTCCGCCGCCATGGAAGGCCAGCCGCTGGACGAAATCGTCCGCAATAAGGAACTCCGGATCTTCGCCGCTAAAGTTCTCTCTTCTCCTCAACCCATCGAAGGCGAAATTATTTTGGATGAGGAAGAAGTCCGCTTTATCCAGTTGCACGGTTCTCCGCTCTGCGATGCGAACGGCGATCAGATCGGCGCCGTCATCGTTTTGGACGACGTTACTCGCCTGAGGCGATTGGAAACCATACGGCGCGACTTCGCCGCCAATGTATCCCACGAGTTGAAAACGCCTATCACCTCCATCAAGGGCTTCGTCGAAACCCTCATCGACGGCGCCATCGACAACCGTGAAGACGCCATGCGTTTCCTGGGCATCATCGCCCGCCAATCCGACCGCCTGCAAGCTATCATCGAAGACCTTCTCAGTCTCGCCCGCATCGAACAGGACGAACAGAAGGAAAACATCCCGCTGGAGTTTTTGTCCCTGCTCCCCGTGATTCAATCGTCCATCGAATTCTGCAAGATGAAGGCTTCGGAAAAGAATATCGCTTTCAATATGGTTTGCTCGCCCGAAATCCAGGCGAAAATCAATCCGCCCCTCTTGGAGCAAGCGCTGGTCAACCTCATCGACAACGCCATCAAATACAGCGAGGAAGGCGGACGCATCAAAATCGAAGCCTTATCCGCCAAAGAGGAAATCCTTCTGAACGTGCAAGACTGGGGATCGGGCATTCCCCAAGAACATCTGCGCCGCATCTTCGAGCGCTTCTACCGCGTCGATAAAGCCCGCAGCCGCAAATTGGGCGGTACCGGCCTAGGCCTGGCCATCGTCAAACACATAGCGCTGGCGCATCGCGGAAGCGTCTCTGTCGAAAGCTCCCCCGGCAAGGGCAGCGTCTTTACTATTTGCCTGCCGTCCCCCAATAAGCCCCATGGAACGAAAAACGGTTAGCCGCCAGATCTCTGCGGGTAAATGGCGAGGGCTGGACTTGTTGTTCATGGCCATGGAAGGATAAAAACGCAGCGAGGCGGACTTTACTACTCTCCATTTTTATCAAGTCCGCTCCTCGAATTCCTAATACCATCGAATGGCAATCGATGATTCTTGGCGCATACGCCGTTCAATTTTTCCAATAGGATTTACAATACAAGGAATAATCTATATAATAATGAGTAATATAAAAGTAAGGAAATCGCAATGCCGCAATCGACCGTAACCGAAAAAGGCCAAACCACCGTTCCCGTCCAAGTGCGCAAAGCCATGAACCTGACGCCGCATCAAAAAATTCAATGGGAAATCCAGCCGGATGGGTCGGTTTTAGTCCGCCCCCAATCCAGCGCTCTCGATCTGTATGGCAGCCTCAAGCCGAAGAAAATCTTTCCCGGAATACGAGAAGAAAAAGAGTCCGTGCGCCGGGCGGTCGCCCATCAAGCAGCCAAAGAAGGGATCGATTGAACCATGGCGGAAAGGATGTTGGCCGATACGAATGTCTTGATCCGCTTTTTAACCGGAGAGCCTCCCGCACTGGCTCAAAGGGCGCGCGCGTTGGTTGCGTCCGCCGATGCGGGGGATGTGGATTTGGTTGTTCTCCCGCTGATTGTCGCCGAAACGGTCTATACCTTGGAATCGTACTACAAAATGAACGCGCCGATCATCGTCGCTAAATTGACGGCTTTTCTTCAAAGCCGGGGAGTCGTTGCCGAAGATGAAAACCTAGTTTTAGAGGCTCTCAAACGCCATGGGTCGAAGAACATTCATTTTGCCGACGCTTACCTGGCAGCCTGCGCCGTTGAAAGGAGTATGCCGGTAGTTTCGTTTGACCGGGATTTTTCCAAGTTTGACGATATCCGCTGGATCGAACCCAAAGGACGCTAAGCGCGGGATCTTTGGCGGACATGGATAACGCTTTGAACCTATCCTGCATTCCTTCCTTGTCTTTTCTTCGCTGTTTCGCAATGGTAAGATTGGTTAGGTAGGCATCATAATTCAGGAATGAGAAAGGATGATGAAATGAAAATATGGCGTATATGGATGTTTGCGGCCATCATAAGTTTGCTTGCGGCGCCCGCGGCGATGGCGGCCGATTCTCGGCCTTTGACGAAGCCTCCCAAAGGCGAGGAATGGAAGCCCCTTTTCGACGGCAAAACCCTTGCGGGATGGCATACGAAAGTTCGGCCCGACGCGCATAACCTGATGAGCTGGGCCGCCGTCAATGGCGTGCTCGTTAACATTCCCCCCGCCGGCGAAGACCTTCACGGCATCGACCTTGTCAGCGATGTGGAGTTAGGCAGCCATGAACTCTACATCGAATTCATGGTCCCCCAGGGCAGCAACAGCGGCGTCTATATTATCGGCCAATACGAGATTCAAGTGCTCGATAGTTTCGAAAATAAGAAGCCTGCGAAAATCGACTGCGGCGGCATATACGACAAGATCGCTCCCAGCGTCTTCGCTTCGCTGCCTCCCGGCTATTGGCAATGTTTTCACGCCATTTTCCATAAGGCAATCGTGAAAGATGGCAAAGTAATTCAGAAACCGCGCATAACGGTTTACTATAATGGCAAAAATGTCATCGACAACGTCGAAATCGAAGGCGTTACCGGCGCCGCGCTGAAAAATGAGGTCGTCGAAACCGGCCCCACCTACCTCCAAGGCAATCATGGCATGGTTTTATTCCGCAATATCTACTACAAACCGTTCGAGTAATTAACCGCGAGAAATAGTGCAAATTACAAACCCCCTGCAAAATCAGGGGGTTTTTTGTTTGGCAAGCCTCTCGCGCCAGTATTCCCGTTTATATAATTCCACGCGCTCTTCGAAAGGCGCGATGGAATCAGCTGGATAATCTTCTTCACGCCATGGAAATGCATTCCACACTTTTGGAGCGCCGGAATCATATTCTACGATAATTCGTTTGCCATCGGGACTGAATGACACGGATTTAACGCTTGAAGAACGCCCTTCTAGGCTGATTAATTCTCTACCCGTATTAGCGTTCCACACCTTTACTGTACCATCTCCCATGCCACCTCCTGTAACAATGCGCCGTCCATCCGGACTGAACGCTAATGAAGCAACCGGACCGGAGTGACCTCTTAGAGTAATCAGTTCCTTCCCGGTTTTTGCATCCCATACTTTCGCTGTTTTATTAATCGCGCCTGTTGCTATTTTTTTTCCGTCAGGACTATAAGCTGCAGGCATATTTCCTTCAAAGATGAAAAGTTCTTGACCTGTTTTCGCATCCCAAACTTTTGAGAGATCTTTTTTGGAATTTTCTCCCCATCCTGAATCCCATCCTGTTGTAACGATATGAGCGCCGCTTGGACTAAATACGGCGGATGAAAACGAAAACTTACCAGTCAAACTCTGGCTCTGGCTATCGATGATTGTTTGGCCGGTTTCAATATCCCATACTTGTGAACCATCAACGTCTTTGGTGATAATACGCTTTCCATCCGGGCTAAAAACCACTGAATTAACCATGCCTGATAAGCCGCTAAGGCTTATGACCTCTTGTCCTGTTCTGGTATCCCATATCTTTACTTCATCGCTTGATTCACCTAACCCATCTAAAAACAATTTGGGTGATTTATTATAACTAACAGTAACAAAATGCTTGCTGTCTGGAGTGAATGCCATCAAGTCAATCGAGCTGATTAAATTGGGCAGTCCCTTTATAGAAATAATTTCCTGACCAGTTCTCGTATTCCATATCTTTTTAGCATGATCCTCATACTCTGTGGCAATACGTTCGCCGTCTTGACTAAAAACTATAGTAATGATACTGGCGGAATACTTTTCGAGGCTGGTTATTTCTTGGCCGGTCTCAGCATTCCATACTTTTACGATCTTAAACATACTCCCCGTTGCAATTTGTTTCCCATCTGGACTGAATGCCATATACAATACTGGAGCGGAATGTCCTTCTAGGCTGAACAGTTCTCGCAAGGTTTCGAAGTCCCATATTTTCACTGTATTGTCCTGACATCCCATAGCTATTCGCTTACCATCCGGACTGACGCCTACAGACAAAAATACGCTCGTAGAATTATCGAGACGATTAATCTCACGTCCCGTTTCGGCATCCCACACGACCAAATTTATTTCGTCTAGATTAAAAACTGTATTATCAGTAAACACTTCTACTTTTTTACCTGGACTTACCGTAACAATGCGATTGCCATCTGGATTGAACAACATCGAATAGACGAAACCGAAAACGCCCTCAAGAGAACTTATTTTTGTGCCGGTCTTAGCATCCCATATTTGTATCTTCTCTTCACTATCTTCCATCCCTGGCCCTGGTTGACCTTTTATCCAACTCCTCGCGGCAATCCGCTTTCCGTCTGGGCTGAATGCCTCAAATACTAATATGTTGGCATGATCTTCAATAGTAGTAATTATTTGGCCTGTCTCAGCATCCCACACTTTAATTATATTGCCCTCGCTCACCGTTGCAATTTGTTTCCCATCCGGGCTAAAAACCGCAGAATGCACCGGTGCGGAATGCCCTTCTAGGCTGACAAGTTCATTCCAGGTTTCGGCGTCCCATACCTTTACTGTATTATCCTGCCCCCCCATAAGAATGCGCTTGCCGTCCGGGCTGAATACTTCTGGGGTAATCCCAACTGAATGCCCTTCGATTTTAGGGATCTCTTGAGCTGTCTCGGCATCCCACACTTTCGCACTTTTGTCCCCATGCCCGGTAACGATGCGTTTGCCATCAGGACTGAATGCCGCCGAAACAACCTTGCCCGCGCGTCCTTCTTGACTTGTAATCTCCCGACATGTTATCTCTCGACCAGTTTCGGAATCCCATATCTTTATTTCATCGGCGAATTTTTCTAACTCATCATTTGACAATTTGTTCAATCCCCCAGAACTCGCAGTGATAAAATGCTTACCATCTGGATTGAATGCCATTAAATGCGTTGAATCAGAAATCCCCTTGAGGCAACGGATTTCATGGCCTGTTTTAGCATCATATATAGTAATAATTTGATCATTTTCTATCTGATTTATTGTTGCAATAAGTTTGCCATTTGGACTGAAAACCGCTGGATAGACCGAGGAAGAACCCCCTGCGAGAGTTAAGATTTCTTCGCCCGTCTCAATATCCCAAACTTTTGTTGTTTTACCCCAACTCCCCGTAACAATACGCGAGCCGTCCGGACTGAATCCCAAAGAGGAAATCCGGCCGGAATGCCCATCCAAACGATGAACTTCACTCCCTGTTTCCGCATCCCGCACTATCGCTGCATTGTCCTTGTCCGATGTAACAATAAACTCGCCTGTCGGACTAAGCGCCGTTTTCTGCTCTGAAAGAGAAGGATATTCTTCGAGGATATTAGCACCTTGGCAATTCTCGAGATCCCACACTTTCGCCGTACTGTCATTACTTACCGTAACGATGCGTTTGCCGTCTGGACTGAATGCGGCTGACCGAATCGCAGCGGTATGTCCTTCAAGACTTATGACTTCTTGTCCAGTCTTGAAATCCCATACTTTCGCCGTTTTGTCCAAACTCCCTGTGACGATGCGTTGACCATCAGAGCTGATTGACACACAAGTAATAATCATTGAATGCCCTTTTAAAGTTTTGATCTCTTGACCAGTCTCAACATCCCACAATTTCATTGCACCTCCTAATCCTGTATAGGTTAAAACGCGCTGACCATCCGAGTTGAACACGGCATAGGTAACCGGATCGGAATCCCTATGTGAATCCCCATGTTTGAGACTAATGACTTCTTGACCAGTCTTGGAATCCCATACTTTCGCTGTATGGTCAAAGCTTCCTGTAACTATTCGTTCTCCATCCGTGCTGAATGAAGCAGTAATAACAGGACCGTAATGCCCTTTGAGGCTTTTTATCTCCTGGCCAGTATCAGCATCCCAAATTTTTGCTGTATTGTCGTTGCTTCCCGTAAGAATGCGTTGGCCGTCCGGGCTGAATGATGCAAATACAACTTGGTTGGTATGCCCTTTGAGGCTTTTCATCTTTTGCCCCGTCTCGGCGTCCCACACTATGGCTGTGAAATCCTCACTCCCTGTAACGATGCGTTTAGCATCAGGACTGTATTCCACTGAGGTTATTGGCCCCGTATGTTTATCTAAAGTGATTACTTCATGCCCTGTTTCTAAATCCCACAATTTCGCTGTGTTGGCATTATTATGAACAACCTGACCCGACATAAATCCTTCTGTTTCAACCATACTAACCATATCCACCATAACAATATGCTTACCGTCTGGGCTGATTGCCATTGTTAAAAAATTACCGGGAAGACGGAACGCCTCCCTGCCAGTTTCAGCACTCAACACTATGCCGCCATCTGCGATAATGTGAGTGCTGTCTGGACTGAATGCCACCGAAGTAACATAATTTGAAATCTTCTCGGAACTCATAATCTCCTGGCCGGTCTCCGCGCTCCACACTTTTACTGTTCCATCCGCGCTCCCCGTGACAATGCGTTGCCCATCAGGGCTGTAGGCGACAGAACTTACCATATTTGAATGCTTATTGAGAGTGAATAAATCCTGGTTGCAAAGCAATTGGTATCTTCCCCACTCCCAATTTCTGAATTGAGAAGGGCAGGCCATCAGCAATTCACGAGCGCGATCGAAACGTAAGTTTTTAATGCACTCGCCAGCAAATCCAATATTCGAATAATATTGCTCGCGTTCGGCGATATGACGTTGAATTCTTTCGCGTCTTAATCCATACCCCAATGCAATGGAAAGTAAAATGATAATTCCCATTAAAAATGAAGACGCCATAGTGATCCTCCGGCGGAATTTCGCTCTGCGTTTTGCTTTTGCTTGTTCGGCTAGTCTTTCTCGGCGGCTGCCCAACGAGCGCAATTGTTGAACCAACTGCCCCGACGCCGTAAAACGATCTTGTGGATTTTCCGCGCAACAATGAGCTATATCCTCTTTCACTAATGGATCGTTGATGTTCTCCGACCACCCCATGGCTAGCGGACGAGATAAATCACCAACTAATAGCTGATATAAAACAACGCCAATAGAGTAAATATCCGACCGTATCGATGCCGGTTTTCCGGCAATCAATTCCGGAGCCATGTAGAGATGCGTACCCGAACGCGAGGCGCTCTCTTCCGCCAATAGAGTCTGCGTAAAGCCCGCTCGCGTAATCCCCGATAGTGATTCGGTCGAGATCACTTGGCCGATGCCGAAGTCCGTTAACTTGACCTGGATATCTCCCGGCGATATTCCCCGGCCGCCTATGAGGATATTCGAGGGTTTTATGTCCCGATGGATGATGCCCGCGTCATGAGCGGCTTGAAGTGCCTGCGCGGCTTGAATGACGATCTCTATGCGGGTTTCCCAAGGGATATTCGTTGCGCCGCCGCGTCCATCCCACCATGTCAACAAATCTCTTCCTTCCACATATTCGGTAACGATATAGTAGGGAGGCTCATCGAAAAAAACATCGTGCAGCCGTACGATGTTGGGATGTTCGCCGATATGTTCTTTCAGAATCCGGAACAGCGTTACTTCCCGTTTGAGAGAACGCACCCGGTCGGCCCGGAAGCAAAACTTGAAGACGCGGCATTCCTTGAGTTTGCGATGGCGCGCTTTCCATACTTCCCCAAATCCTCCTTCCCCCAGTTTCTCTTCCAAAATCCATTCCGTTCCGGGAACCGCAATTTCCAACGCCGGCCGCCATCCCAGCACCGGCTCGCTATCGGGAGAAATGCGGCGATAGGCTTTTTCCGAATCCGGGGGAGGAACGAGCGGCGCAATGCCTTTCTCGCCGACCTCGCAAATTTCCAGCGGCTCTTCCACCCCTTTCAGCGCATAGGGGCCATGATTCAGCCAGGACAATTCGCCAACGCTCTCCAGTTCCTGCCCTTTTAAAACTTGCCGGGCGTTATCGAACACCGATCGAGTCATCAGAATTTGATCGGCATAGCTCAACGACATGACCCGCGCGGCGCTGTCTACTTGAATGCCGAATAAATCTTTCGCCTTCGGCAAGTCTTCTCTTTCCTCGATAATCACCTCTCCCAGATGAATCCCAATCCGGTCATAGAGGGGAAGAGGAGTCTCTTTGCTTAATGCGCGCAGTTTTGTCTGCAACAAGAGCGAGAATTTAACGGCGTCGGAAGGTTTGACGAATACGATGAAAAACGAATCGCCGGACGTATCGATTTCTTCGCCTTCGGGAAAGGAGGAAAGAAGCTCGCGAACCAGAGTATGATGGCGTTGGATCAGCGCTACCCCTTTTTGATCGCCCAAATCCTGCTTGATCTTGGTGGAGCCGACGATATCCGTGAACAGGAGCGTGAGTAGAGCGGTTCGATGCTTGAGCCGGAATTCTTCAACTTTATTGCGATGCTGCGGAGTGATTTGCAGATCCATATTAGCATACCCCTTTCCCGAGCCGGAGAATCAGGCTGCTATACTGATGGCTTGCCAACGCATAAATCCTATTGGTAAATAAGATTATTAATCCAATAACCAGGCGCCTTTATATAGGCGATTGCGCAACAAATGCAATAGCCCGTCCTAACGAGTCCGGGCTATCGGCATTTCGGCGTCCTATTTTTCTTTCCGGCGGAATTAGGCTGATTCAATGCGGGGAAAGTACAGCCATAAGTGGCCGAGATCGTCGTTTTCTCCGAAATAGATTTCCCCGTCTTTTCCCGTAACCGCTCCGCCGAAGAGATAACCATAGCGGCGGCGTTCGATCGTCGAAAGCGCTACGCCCAGGTCGTTGATTTCCTTGCGGCCCGGATGATAAGAGAAGAGATGAGCCATTCCTTCGCCGCAACTGCCGAAAATTCTGCCATCGCAGGTAACGGACAGAGATCCGACGGGGGATAAAGGCGTTTGGCCCAAGCTGGGGCTGAAACCGCTCTCCTCTTCGTAAGCGAAGAGTTGGCCTTCGTCGTCGGTTAAGTAAAGCGTTCCATTGCGATTGTCGTTGGCCCATATCAATTGGGCTTGATCCCATTTTCCTTTGGGAAGTTTAACGGCGCGCCGCTGCAATTGGCGGGAAGCGAGATCGAAGCGCCAAAGCGCATTTTCATCGTCCAGACCATAAAACCGGTTTTGCGAGCTGGAAACGATGCGCCCGCGGCCTAAAAGACTTGCCGCCGGTTCGAACTTCTTCTCGTCGAGATCGACGACGAATAAGGAATGATTGGAGACTCCCACGGCGAAGCGTTTCGACGAATCGGACGCGGCGTGAACGATGGTTTCTCCATCGGGCAATTTTTGGATTTCCTCGAACGGCGAGCGCGAGAATCCCCATTCTTGAATCAAGTCAAAGGGCAATCCTTGCAGTCTGCGGCTTACGATGCGTCCGCCGTTGGCGCCGTTGACGAAAGCGGCGAATCGCGAGGGACCGCAGCAGACGGCGGCGCATTGATTCGACCCATCCACGGCGCCCATATCGAAGACGGCGCCGGTAACTCCGCGAAACATGGCGGCGAAGAGATGCGTTTTTACGCCGCTGGTTCCGCCGTAAACGTCGCCTTCCAGCGAGACGTCCAGCGCCGTAATGCGGCTTTCGTCGGCGGCGATGGGAATGCTGGCGCCGGGAAAGCAGAGGGGAAAGGCGATGAGGCGGCCTTCGGATACGAAAGCGCCGTGATGAATTTCTTGGGCGGATAAGGTTTTGGATTTGTTTTGGCTCATGATTTCACCCCCACATGCGGATGGGCAGATGCGCATTCGGTTTCTTGCGGTCGGCGGGCATGGTCAAGCGGAAAATCCCGACGGGATGCGGATGGCCGACATGGCCGAAAAAGAGGTCGCCGTTACGATCGACGGCGCCGCGCGAGACGTACTGGGCTAAGCCGTCGGGACGTTCGAGCAGGGCGGCTTCCTCCCGCGCCAGAGTTTGAGGATTGAGGCGCCAGACGACGCCCTCCCGCTCCTTGCGGGCGGCGGGCATCGGATTGTAAGCCGGATCGCGCCAGCGGGACGCGACGAAATAGAGTTGTCCGTCGCCCGCAAAAACGAATCCCCCGCAATGGTCGGTGAAAGTATCCACCGGCAAAGTAGGATCGCGGTCTTGAGTGGCGGGGCCGAGGTCTTCCACGCGGCCCCATTCGCCCTCGTTGGGCCAGATGCGCATTAGCCACGGCATGGCGATCCAAGTTCCGGCGTAAATGCACTCGCCGTCGGGCGAGGCGACGGCGTCGTAGAAGACGCTATGCCAGCCGGTTTGAAAATTGGGATTGTGGGGCAGGACGTAGGGCGACGTTTCCAGACGGTCTTTTTCGGGATCGTAGCGGATCAAGCGTCCATAATCGCTAGTCGTCCATATGCGATGTTTTTTATCCATAAATAATACTTGCGCATTGACCGACCCAATTCGCCCCGCGTCGCGTTGCGTGCGTTTCTTCAAATCGAAAATGATAAAATGATCGCGGGGATAGCTGAGGGCGTAGAGCAGGCCGCGCTCCTCGTCATGCAGCAGGCAGCGGCAGCCTTCTTTGGGAATGATCGTCTCCCACCATAGGATTTCGTCGCTCTTGGTATCGTAAGCCAAAAGGGCGCTGCCGCGAAAACAACGCTTCTCGTCGTGCCAGGAGCGCCAGGGAGAGTAGGCGGGCTGGTCGATAGGCGGTCCGGAAAGATGGGTGGCCATATAGAGAATGCCGTCATGCATCGAGGGGGCGAAGCTGTAGTGGATTTTGCACTGCGTCGCCCGTCCCGAATTGCCGGGATCGTCTACGGCTTTATCCAGGTCGAAAAGATAATCCAGCGCATCGGTTTTTTCGTTGTAGCGTACGACTTTTACAATTCCCCCCGGATGCCCCTCGCAGCAGGCGGAAGCGTAGATGCGCCCGTCCGGCCCCACGGATAGGGACCAGCAGGAGTCGGAATCGGGATGTTGCGCGAATGGATGCCAGTGGCAGGTATAAGGCGCTTCGCCGGGAGAAGCGTCTTGCGCCTTGGCGGTTGCGCCCGCCGCCAACGCCAGCGCCGCGCCGCCCGCCATCCTGGCGCCAAACGCCCGGCGGGATATGGCATTATGGCCGAGTTCGGTATTCATCATTCCTTTCCCTTCTTGAAATTTTATCTTCTATTCATGGCTATTATTTGGGCGATGTTTTATCCATTATATCCAGTGGTTTGTCGGCAAATCGCTTCCATTGTTCTTCAATGGCGTCCTTTGGCTTTAAATCGCTGTGAATATAAAGGCCGTAGCGCAAGCGCAATGGCTCGCCCGGCTTGAGTTCGATCGCGCCGTCGAGATTAAGGCAAATTCCCATCCACCCGTCGTTGCGGACGTGAAATTTCGAAGGATATGTTTGATTGGAGGGATGATCGAATAAGGTTATGCCTTCGATGGCGGTATGGCTGATGGCGCCGCTGTAATCCACCCATTTGGCGGGCTTGCGGAAGATTTCTTGTTCGTCCGTTTGTCCTTCGGAATTGCGGATGGTTCCGCCGCCATCGTTGACGCCGATGGTTTTGGCTACGCGGACGCCAATCATGCCAAAAGGCGTTTCGCCCAGCGTAACTTTTTCGTTTTTCGCCGAGAAAGAGAAATCGAGAATCAATAGCCATTCGCGGTTGTCCATCTCTTCGACGGCGATGCGGCGCGTCTCTTCCAACAGGACTTTTTCTGCGCCGCCGATCCAATCGTTTTTAGTTAATAGAAAGGCTTCGTTTTCGCCGTCCTCGATTTGCAGGATTTCCCGATGAACGACTCGCCCTTGGCCTTGATCGCTCCAAAAATCCACTCCATTAACGTTGTTGTGGGAAATCCAAACGGAATTATGATGGCTGTGGCTTTGGGGATCGCGCGGATGTCCCATGCGGGTTAACGAACGGCCTGACGGTCCGATAAGGGGATAGAGAAACGTCCGTCGCAGGTTGGGGCCGAAATGATAGCGAGCAATTTCAACGCCTTCCCGTTGGAAAGAGATTTGGTCGTAAGGCAGAGGGACCGCCTGAATATGGGGAATGGTTTTCAATTTAGGAAATGGGTTTTGCGTCCATCCATCCCATCCCGGCGCCAGCGATAGGATGACGGGAAGAAGCATTCGAAACCGGCGGACAAGATATTTCATCGTAATATAACCTCGTTTTCGATGAATGATTCATACCATAAAAAAAAGCGTTTGTCTCGTGCCTGTTTCAAATTCCTTTATAAAAATGCCGAAGCCAACGCCGATCCTGCGATAAAGATTATCGCGCAGCTCAGATGCCGGGATTGCTATCATTGGAATTATTCGCGTTATTTGGGGATGGTTGCGGCGCATAGACTCCCACAAGGCGTGAGACCAACAGCGCGATGTAAAATAAACCCGTCATGGCCTCCAGAATGACCAAGGATTGGGCTTGGGGCGTGAGCGGAGTGATATCGCCGTAACCCAGCGTGGCGATGGTGACGAAACTGAAATAGAGGAAGTGATACCATTCGAAGCGGCCATCCATCAACGGCATAGGCGATGCGAGATGATACGATCCTGGATATAGCAATTCCACAATGGCGTATAGCGCGCCCCAGGCGATGCCGATGAGGATGAATAAACTGATGGCGGCGAATATGACGTCTTTGTCGACGACGGGAGCGCGGACGATATAAAGCAATAAGGATATAGAGATATAAGCCATAAATACGATGGATATGACATTGGAAAAAATACGAAGGCCGAGACTGATTTCTTGATGAAAATATTCAGCGATGAAGATTTGCATAATCGTGGCGGCGAGCCAGGGCAGACCGAAGAGCAGTCCAATAAGAAACTGGATTTTGTTAATCGCTATAGCATAGAGACTAGTAAAAAGAATCGCTGTGAAGATCGTATTCAATAAAATTTGCTGTTTGTATAGATAGGGATAGACAATCAGTATCGACAACAGATTGGCGAATAAGAAGACGCAATGATGCTTGCGCAATTCCCTCATCGAATAATCATCCTTGTTTTGTTAAAATGTAGTGTATATTCGGCATGAAGAGGATTATAAAACGAGGGCGAAACGAACGATACTCCAATGCTATTGCTGTCGGAGAATTTAGGCAGGGGGAGGATTTCGCTTGGATTCGCCGCTCTCTTTTAGAACGAGGGATTCCTGATGGGTGATGAGGCGCGCCCCGCGATTACGCGTGAAATAATTGTACGCCCATTGAAAGAATACAATGAGGCGGTTGTCGTATTCCACCAAATACATGATATGAACGAATAGCCATAACAGCCACGCCATAAAGCCGGAAACGCGCAGACCTTTGATGTTGGCGACGGCCGACGAACGGCCGATGACAGCCAAACTCCCCTTATCGAAATAGCGGAAGGGCGCCATCGTTTCGCCCTGGATTTTTTTTCGAACCGCTTTGGCGGCGTAGCGTCCCTGCTGCATCGCCACGGGCGCCACTCCCGGCAAAGCTTGTCCGTCTTGTTCGAAATGAGCCAGATCGCCAATGATCAGAATTTCTGGATGTCCCTTGAGGCTCAAATCCGGCTCAACGATGACTCGTCCAATGCGGTCTAGTTGCGCTCCCGCCTTGTCGGCAAGGATTTTGGCAAGGGGAGAAGCCTGCACACCCGCCGCCCACAGCGTTGTCCGGGCGGGAATGCATTCGCTGGTTTCGCCGGTGCGCAGGATCACGGCTTGCGGATCGATGTCGGTGACGATGGTATTTACGCGCACGGTTACTCCATGACGTTCAAGATCGCATTTCGCCTGGGCGGATAGGGATTCGGGATAGGAGGGCAGTACTCGCGCCCCCCCCTCCACTAAAAGAATGCGAGCTTGGGTTGGATCGATGGAGCGAAAATCGTTTTTCAGGGTAAAGCGGGCCAATTCGCCTAATGCGCCCGCCAATTCCACTCCCGTAGGGCCGCCGCCGACGATGACGGTATTCAACCACGCACGCCGCTTTTCGGGATCGGTCTCTCGTTCCGCCGCTTCGAAAGCCAGAAAGATGCGCCGCCTTATTTCCGTCGCGTCCTCGATGGTTTTAAGGCCGGGCGCCGATGCTTCCCATTGGTCGTGGCCGAAATAAGAATGTTTGACTCCCGCGGCTACGATGAGGAAATCGTATTCTATTTCTTCATCCTGAAGAATCACTCGCCGATTGATAGGATCGATATCGATCACTTCGCCCATCAATGTTTTAATGTTCTTATGGCGTTTTAAAACGGCTCGCAGGGGAGAGGCGATATCTCCCGGCGATAAGCCGCCTGTCGCCACTTGATAGAGAAGCGGTTGGAAAAGATGAAAATTGCGTTTGTCAATCAATGCCACATCCGCTTTCGCTCTTTTCAACGCCTTGGCGGCGTAGAGGCCGCCGAATCCGCCGCCGATTATGACGATGCGAGGTTTAGCATTCATATTCATTTCCCAAAACTAGCAGCCTATGGATTTTGAAATTCCATTTTGCGAATGCGCGCCAAAACATTCGATCGTCTTCTCTATAATTGCATGAGCCAAACATTTTCTTCAAATTACTGCTACTCTATGACATTTGTAATTGTCCCCTCGCCATCCGGGAGAGGGTTAGGGGGCTTATTCAACATTGCAACGTTCAAAATCAAATGTCATTGAATACTACTGTCCCGGCGTTGAAAAAGAAAAATATTATAACGCAATGAATCGCTTCTGGCATCCTATTGAGTTACAAAACATATTCGATACAATTCTTAGAGAAATTGGAGAAGAAGAACATGAGCAAGGATCCTAAAAAGCTATCCCGCCGCGAAGCCATACGAAAAACGGGAGCCGCCGCCGCATTAGGCGGCGTCGTTGGTTCCTGGACGGCGCCCGCCGCTGCGCAGAGTCATCCAAACAACATCTGCGAAATCCTCGAAAAACGGATTGGCGAAACCCCCTTCATCGACACCCACGAGCATCTCATCGAAGAAGAGGAACGCCTGCAAGTCAACCATCCGCGCATCAAAGCCAACGATTGGTCTTTTCTCTTGAGCCATTACATCGACTCGGATTTGATCGTATCCGGCATGTCTTCCAAAGATCGGGACGCCTTCCTCGCTTCCGAAGTCGATCCTATCCGCAAATGGGACCTGATCGAACCCTACTGGCCCGCCGTGCGCGACAGCGGCTACGGCCAGGCGGTCGAAATCGCCATGCGCGAACTCTATGGCGTCGGCGAACTCTCCCGCCGAAATATCCCGCGCATCCAGGAAGAATATCTTAAACTCATCCGGCCTGGATTTTATAAAGAGGTATTGGGAAAAATCGCCAATATCGAATCCTGCCAGGTCAATTGCCTTTCCTCTCCTTTCAGCGAAAGCCAGCAGCCGCTTTTGCTCATGCAGGACATAAGCTTCCTTGGAATGCATATGGGACCCAACATCAACGCTTACGCCCCCAAGGCGGGCATTGAAGTCAAAGACCTCTCCGATTGGTATTCCGTCATCGATTGGTGGTTCGAGCATTACGGCCCTTACGCCGTCGCCATCAAATCCCAGGCGGCCTACAGCCGCAATCTGGATTATGAAGACGTCCCCGCCGAACGCGCCGAAGCCGTTTTTAAAAAACGCCTCGACAACACTCCCTTAAGCGACGAAGAAAAAAAACGCCTGGAAGATCATCTTTTCTGGTATTGCGTCCGCAAGGCCGTGGAATGGAA
Source organism: Candidatus Omnitrophota bacterium (assembly GCA_040755155.1). NCBI lineage: Bacteria > Pseudomonadati > Candidatus Omnitrophota > Candidatus Omnitrophota bacterium. Next base: position 55,047 of record JBFMBP010000079.1, read on the forward strand.
TCTTCCAGTGAAACTCCATACCGGCTATTACGCGGGATGCAACCGCATGCCCCTCTCCCGTCTTCAGGGCAATCCCGGCGCCATCACCGGCTTGTGCCTTAAAGCGCCGGACGCCAAATTCGTCTTCATGCACATCTGTTATCCCTATTATGAAGAATTAATCGCGGCGGCCAAACAGTATTCCAACGCTTACATTGACATGTGTTGGGCCTGGATCATCAATCCCAGCGCCAGCGCCGATTTTCTTCAGCATTATCTCGGCGCGGCGCCTTCCAATAAACTGCTTACTTTCGGCGGCGACTATATTCCCGTCGAACCCGTCGTTGGCCACGCCTTCCTAGCCCGCCTGGGCATCCGCAACGCCCTGTCGCGCATGGTGGACGAGGGCTGGCTGACGTTGGATCGAGCGCTGGCGTTGGTGGAACCAATCATGAACGGCAATGCCCGCCGCCTTTTCCAGTTGGAAAAGAAAACAGATGCGCTGCGCAAGGCTCCGTGGATTAAGTAAAATGATGAATGATGAATGATGAATGATGAATGATGAATGATGAATGAAAAAGGCTTCTCGGATAACAATTTATGAATCAACCGCTTCTTTCCATCGTCACCCCCTGCCTGAATCGCGCCCGCTTCATCGAGGAAGCGATTCAAAGCGCCGTCGAACAGGATTACCCCCGCGTCGAACATATTATCGTTGACGGCGGATCCACCGACGGGACATTGGATATTCTTAAGAAATATCCCCATCTCCGCGTTATTAGCGAACCCGACAAGAATCTCTACGACGCTCTAAACAAAGGCGTACGCGCCGCTCAAGGCGAAATCGTCGGCCATCTGAACAGCGACGACGTTTACGAGAAAAATATCTTCGCCTTCGTCGCCGAATCGTTCGTAAATAATCCCGCCGCCGAAGCGCTCTACGGCGCCGCCGCTATTTTCGACGACGGCGATCCCGAACGCCGGTCCATCATGGCGTTCCGGGAAGAACGCTACCGTGAACTCTCGTTTTGGAACCTGCTGTTCGGCGCCATGAATATCAATGCCCGCTTTTTCCGAAAATCTGTTTACGATCGCTTGGGACTATACGATATTCGCTATGCCATCGCGGCGGATCGGGATTTCCTTCTCCGCGTCTCCTTAGCGAATATCCGCTATCTTTCCTCCGATCGCTTCTTCTACCATTATCGCCAGCACGCCGGTTCGCTTACTATCAACAAGCCGGACAATCCATTCGTCTTAAGAAAAGCGGAAGAAAATATCTTCTTGTGCGAAGAGTATCTGCGGCGTGCCGATGTTCCCCGCGAATTGAAAATCTATCTCAAACGCCTGCACTCCAAAGAGTCTTTAATGGCGATTCTTTGGCATTCCCAACGCCGACAGTGGCGCGAGGCGGGAAAGAGTATGGCGCGCGCCTTCTCCTCCAACGCAGCTTTTCCCCTTGAACTGGCAAAACGCGCTGGTGAAAGCCTGCTCCATAAAATACGGCGGAATTCATCCCGCCCTTAAACCTGGATTTTTACTTTTATTTCTGTACAATTTAAAGAACCGCCTCGTTGGCATCGTATTGTTTCAGAAAAGGTGTCTCGGGAATCTAGCATTCATAGGGGTATGTCATGATTACCGTTTCGAAAGGTTTTTGATGTTTCCCGCAATTACCATCCGCAACTTGCCTTCCATTTTCAATCAATTCGTTCTCGAGAAATTTCTCAGCGCCAATCGAATTCAATGGAAATTCGTTACGCTTTGCGCCGTGGAGAACGGAGCGGAACCTTCCCAGGAAGCGCATGTTTTGTTGAATAAACACAGCGAAGTCCATAAGGCCATCCAGATTCTCAACGAATGCGAAGCCTCCGACCGCCTCGTGAAAGCGGCGGAAGCGGACGAGGCGGCGGTCGAACTCCTCTTGGCGGAACAAGAAGAAGGCCAAGACGACGAGAAACCAAGCCGCAAGAAGCGGGGCAAAACCGTGGAGGAAGCGCCGCTTCCCCAGGAAGCGGGCCCCGCCATCTCCGAGGAAGACGACGAAGTGGATGATCTTCGCGTTCCCTTCGCCTCCTTGGGCTTGTCGCCCGCTATTTTGCAGCGACTAGAACATTTGGGCTTCGAAAACGCCATGCCTATTCAAGCGTTGGCGATTCCCCCGGCAATGGAAGGCTGCGATCTAATCGGCCAGGCGCGCACCGGCACCGGCAAAACCCTCGCTTTCGCCATTCCGATGGTGGAGCGATTCCTATCGCAATCGGTCCGCCGCCTGAGAGGATTGGTGCTGGCGCCGACGCGAGAGTTGGCGATTCAAATCAAAGAGGTTTTCGACAGCCTTATCGAAGGCTCCCATCTCCGCGCCGTCGTTGTTTATGGAGGCGACAGCATCATCGATCAAACTATCGAATTGCGCGAAGGGGTGGACATTCTCATCGCCACGCCGGGACGGCTGCTCGATATGCGCGAGCGCGGGCGGCTGCGCTTCGACGCCGCCGAAATCATCGTCCTCGACGAAGCGGACCGCATGTTGGATATGGGATTCCTGCCCCAAATCGCCGCCGTTTTGGGATGCTTCCACGATCATCCCCAGACGCTGCTGTTCTCGGCTACTATCCCATCGGAATTGAACAAACTGACCGGCGTCACACTAAGAAATCCCGTTCTCGTCGAGGCGGGCGGCGGCGATTTAACGCCTTTGAATACGGTTTCCCAAAAGGTGCTCTACGTCTCCCCGGAAGAAAAATTGCGCCTTCTCTTCGATCTTCTGGACCAGGAAGAAGGCCCCATCCTCGTTTTCGCTAAAACCAAACGCTCCACCGAACGGCTCGCCCAGCAATTGCGGTCGGCGGGATACCACGCCACCCGCATTCACGGCGACATCAGCCAAAGCGACCGTCTCAAAGCGGTGGAATCCTTCCGCAAAGGAATTTATAAAATCCTCGTCGCTACGGACGTCGCTTCCCGCGGCCTTGATATCGAAGGCATCGCCCACGTCGTCAATTACGATCTTCCAATGGCTCCGGAAGATCATCTGCACCGCATTGGACGCACGGCCCGCGCTGGCGCTTCCGGAAAAGCCACCACGTTCATTACGCACAAAGAACGCCGCACTATGAAGCATTTCCGCACGGTCTTAGGGCAATCCTAATGAATGATGAATGGTGAATCCTAATCCACGGCGGATTAATTTTTTTCATCATTCATCACTCATGATTCATCATTGCTTTTTGTATTAATCGAGATCGGCGAGACGGTCGATGCTGTCTTTGTGGCCGATAACCAGGAGAGTTTGGCCTTCTTGAATGATCGTTTCGGGAGTGGGAAAGGGATTGTCGGTTTTCCCGCCTTCTCCTGAGTCGTATATGGCGATGACGTTGATCCCGTATTTCGACCGCAAGTTCAAATCGGCGAGTTTCTTGCTGCAGATCGATTGAGGCGCCTTGATGCGGGCGGCTTCGAGCGTGGCGCTTAGTGGAATCAGATCGATGAGCGACTTGGCGGTCAACCGGACGGCGAGTTGGCGCGCTAAGTCCTGTTCGGGATAAACGAGTTCGTCGGCGCCGATTTCTAAAAGAATCTGCCGTTCGATGGGCCGGGCGGCGCGAGTAATGACGTGTTTGACGCCCATTTTCTTCAACAGCACCGTCGCCAACAGGTTCGATTCGAAATCCTCGCCGATGCAAACGATGGCGGCGTCCATGTCTTCCAATCCCTGAGCGGCTAACGCCTTCTCGTTAGTGGCGTTGAGACATACGGCGACGGCGACGTGATTTTTAATCTCTTCCACCCGATCGATATCGGAATCGATGGAAAGCACTTCCGCGCCGCGCTCGGCGAGAAACATGGATAGATTCCGCCCCAGAGTGCCCAAACCGATCACTGCTATTTTTTTCTTCATGATCTCCAATACAATCGATAGATTGGCGTTTGATGGCAGGAACGATTATCCCACGACGATGGATTCCATCGGATACTCATATTGCGCGTCATCCTGCTTGAACGATACCGCCAAAAAGACGGTCAACGGTCCGACGCGCCCCAAATACATTGTAATAATTATAACGATTTTACCCAAAGTGGAAAGTTTCGCCGTAATCCCCAGCGAGAGGCCTACGGTTCCGAAAGCGGAAAAAACCTCAAAAACGATATCGAAAAAAGGTAAATCCGGATCGGTCCAAGTCAATGCCATGACGGCGAAGGAAACGTACGCCGCGGCCATTCCGCTAATGACGAAAGCGGAGCGCACCGTTTGTAACGATATGGTGCGGCGCATGATCTCTACGCGCTGGCGTCCCTTCATCAAGGCGCGAGTAGTATGGAATAGCAGTCCAAGCGTCGTAACTTTAATTCCCCCCGCCGTTCCTCCCGGCGCGCCGCCCACGAACATCAGCATCATAAAGAATACCAGACACCAATGCGCGAGTTGGTTCATGGGAATAGTATTGAATCCGGCGGTTCGCGTGGTAACGGATTGAAATAGACTCGCCAGAATCGTCTTCGTCCACCCCGCTTCGCGCCAATCGCCGCCCAACAACACGGCGATGAATCCCGCCGTCAAAAGAATCCCTGTCACTATCAACGTCAGCCGGGAGTGTAAACTCAGCCGAGAAAACGAACGCCGGACGAAAAACTTCTTCCCCCATACAACCATCTCCTGAATGACGCTAAATCCGATTCCGCCGGCGACGATCAAAAAGATAATTGTTAGATTAATGACAGGCGAAGCGGCGTAGGTCTCCAAGTTATTGGAAAAGGTAGAAAAACCCGCATTGCAGAAAGCGGAAATGGAATGAAAAACGGCGGAAAAAAGCGCCTCAGGCGCTGAAATAGAATGGCTGAGAAATGCTAAGAAAAGAAAAAACGCGCCGATTCCTTCGCAAGTCAACGTCGCAAATAGAATGGTCCACAGCAGCGACTTGACCCGGAAAAGTCCGTCCGTGCTTAAAATATCCTGCATCACCGCCCGGTGTCGGATGCCGCCCTGTCCGAAGGCGAACGCGAAGATGGCGGCGAAGGTCATGATGCCTAGGCCGCCCAGTTGAATCAGCGCGGCGATGACGATCTGGCCGAAGCGGGAATAATCGACCGGAGTGTCTTTTACGATCAAACCCGTTACGCAGACCGCGGATGTGGATGTGAAAAGCGCGTCAATGGGAGAGACATTCGGCGTTAACGTTCCATGCGAGGCTCTCGGCAAAAGCAGAACGCAGGCTCCGGTGAATATCAGCAGCATGAAAGATAAAGCCATAGTCACGGCGGGAGAAAAGAAAAAAATATGCAGCCGCCTCACCGACCGCGCCGCTCGTCTCGCCGCAAAAAACGCGAGATAAATCTCCAGCGAGAAAATACGCTGGTTTATCGTCGGAATCGATGGCATGTTCCGCCATGACCACTCGAATAACACCGCCCAAGAGAATAGCAGTTCCAACGCCAGCGCGGAAAGCAGAACCAATTCAATGATCGCGGAACCGTTCCATTTCCGCCAACTCCCAAGATGTAGAAGATCTATAGCGGACAATGCGGCGAACAGGATCGCCAATCCCAATTCAATCCATCCCAACGCATATTCCGCATTTTCGGGAATGACGAATCCATAGTTGAGGATCAGAGCGGCGGCGGCTAAAACACATCCTAGCGCCGTTGAAAGACGGTAAAGCCAATGCGATGAAATTTCGCTATATTTTAGGGATGGATGAAAAGGTTGCATATTGCCCAACGATGATTCTTTACGATCGTATTTTCCAAAAACATGATTATGGAATCATAGAGCGAAAAATGGAACGCCTGCGCCCTCGCGATAAAATAATTCCGTTTGCCATTAGGTTTGAGGAATAGCCAACATCATTGAGTGGAGGGCGAGGCTCCTGCCGAGCCGTATTGCTGCAATAGTTCGCCAGGAGGCTCCTTTCCCTTGACCAGGCTTCAAATCCAAGGGCATTTCGTATAACCGGTTTATTCCGCAGGAGTTTTGGCGGATTCGGAAAACCATCGCACCTCCAAGGGGCGAACCGTATCGAGATGAATATCCCGTTGCGGGAAAGCGATCGCGATTCCCGCATCGTTGAATAAATTATAAATGCGGTGCCGAACGTCGCTCTCCACGATCAGGCGGTTGGTCTTGACGTTCATTTCCACCCAGAACCGTACTTCGAAGAGGAGAGCGTTGTCTCCGAAATCCGAAAAAGTAACGAATGGCTCCGGCTTGCGCAGGATCAGTCCATGCTCGTCCACTGCTTTTTTCATCAACCGCAAAACATCTCGTACGTCCGAACCATAGGCGGCGCCCACCTTCACTCCCGTGCGGACGATTTTATCGCTCAAAGTCAAATTGACGACTTTATTTTCCAACAGTTTGCTGTTGGGAATTAAGAGGTCGATGTTGTCGAACATCATGATCCGGGTGCAGCGGGCGCCGATGCTGACGACGGAGCCGCAAGAGCCTTCGTACTCGATAATATCTCCCGCCCGGATGGGGCGCTCGATGAGCAGGATGAGGCCGCTGATGAAATTGTTCAAAATATTCTGCGATCCGAAGCCGACGCCGATGGCCAAGGCGCCGCCCAAAAAGGTGAAAGCCGCCATGGGGATGTTGATGGCGTTTAGAGTGAGCAAAAAGACTATGATAAGGAAGAAATAATAGCTCAACGATTGCAAGGCGTTGGAAGCGCCTTCATGCACGCCCAACCGCTTCAATAAAATCCCCATCAGCACTCGGCTTAAATAACGAGCCAGCGTAACGCCCGCAATTAGATAAATAAGCGCGATGACGCCTTTGCGCACCGTGAAGGCGTTCTTGCCTTCCTCTCCTTCCCCGAACGTCTTCCCGTAATCCAGAACGGCGTTGATCTTGAGCCATACGTATTGCCAAACTTCCTTGAATGACCACGTCTTCGTTTCCTGCTCGATTTCGCTCAGCAGTTTGTTATAGAGGCGTCGAGTGCCTTCGATGCGGGACAGGTTATCGTTGATATCATTAATTTTTTGTTGATAAAGGTCTTGTTGCTTTTTCAAAAATTTGGTTACGTCGGCGTCGTCCTTGAAACGTTCGATCTTTTCGTTCAACGTTACTTGATCTTTTCGCACGTTGGACATTTCGGAACTGCGCCGCCGTTCCGCCGATTGCAGACTATCAAGGCTGTTTTGGCTTTCACTGCGCCATTTCTCCAACTGCTGGATCGCAGCGTTGCGGTTGACGACGTCGAAACGGCGCTGCCAGATTTCTTCTCGATCCTTTAACCACCCTAGGCGCCGCGCGCAGAGATCCACTCGATCTTGATAAAGATCGCGCTCGTATTGCCGGGCGTTGATTTCCTCTCTCAGAGCGATGGATTCGGGCGCTTTGGCGAAACGTTCCTGCGCTCCTTGAAGCAGTTTCTCCGCCGTTTCTCGTTTCGTATCGGCATCTTTTTGTAATTTTTCTAAATTCGCCCGTTCTTCCGCAAGACGATCCTTCTGATCCTTTAAATCTTTGGGTAGAAAAAGGGCCTTGCCGCCAATCCACTTCACCCGCTCGCGCAGAAATTCCAAATTTTTTTCGTAAATCGCCTTCGACGCCGCTTGATTCTGTCCTTCCAAATCGCGCAGGACGATCATTTCCTGAGCGGCGCGGCTATCGAAAAGCGCCGTCCGCAGTTTGGCGGTCAAGATAGCCGTCTGCACTGGATCGCTGGCTTTGTCCAACGCCTCCTTGGCGAGAATTCGAGCCTTCTCTTTATCGTCGTATTGCTTTTTCGCCTGATCCTTATTGTCTTGGTTTAATTTGATGGCGGCTTGGACGTCGGTGGCTTTATCCACTTCCACTTGCAGTTCATCGCGCAGATTGTCAAACAATAAATAGGAATATGGCGGCTTCTCTACCGGCCCTTTCGCCTTCAACTGCGCCATTTTCTCGTCCAACTGGGTTTGGTTAGAGGCCAGCGCCGCTGCCTGTTTGATAGCGCTGTTCTGTTGGCCGAGGAGAGAATCGATGCGTTCCAACAGCTGCAATAGCTGCTTTTGCTGTTCGACGATTTCCGGCGGAACCGCTTCCGGCGTAACGTCCGCCACCGGCGCCTTGGCGGGTTCGAGCGCTTTTCGCGCATTCTCGATCAGCGGAGCCAGTTCCGCCCGCTTGGAGGCTATTTTTTCTTCCGTCAATTTATCTTCGTCGGAAGCCGTAGCCGTAGCCGCCTGTGGAACGGCGGCGGGAGCGCTCGTTTCCTGTGCGGCGAAGGCGGGAAGGGAAGGGGCCGTCCAGAGGGAAAACGACAGCATTAATAGGCGAAAAGCCAGGTTGATTTTAGGAGTATGATTATTACTTATCGTCATAATAAAAACCTCAACGTTTTCAAAGCATATTTGTAGGATGGGTCGCGTCGTTGGACCCATCATTATTGCATTATATCTATAAATGCTGATAGAATTTTCCGTCTGGATTTATGAGTCAAAAAATGCGATCCTTCCTAAGAGGATAAGGAATTGCGCAAGGTAATCTCACCACCCTCTCTGCTTGCTGTTCTTGTCGAAAAATTCTTCGCCGCGATAGATATCTCCAGCGGAGGTCAAGCCGTTGGAGGCGTCGAAGTAATGACCCGACAGCCAGCCCGCCGCTGGAACCCAATAACTGACGTTAAGGTATTTCTTGTCCGGTCCGCAACTGCCGATCTTCCATGTGGAGTTTCGCCACGCCTTGTACCAATCGTGATTGGGATCGCCGGTATAGCCGTGAAATTTTGCCGTGCCGTAGTCGAACGTAAGGGGGCCGTTCTCTCCGCCTAGCCGGAAGCCCAATGAGGCGGTCAATTCCGGTACGTCCTCCGCCTGGAATACGTCCCCCAGGATCGAACTCATATACGCCGTCGGCGTCGTCAATTGGGAATACGCTTTCGCCCATCCCCAATGCGCCTCGCCGGGATTGCCGTCAAACGGCGGATGGTTTTGGTCGAGACGGTAAAGAGCGAGGGCGGTGGACAGGGATTTCAAGTCGGACTCCACCCGCGCCAGTTTCGCCCGGATTTGGGCGTTGATGAAATTGGGAACGGCGATGGCGGCGAGAATACCAATGATAGCGACGACGATCAGCAGTTCGATTAAAGTAAAACCCTTCCTCATATAACCAATCCCCCTTATGACCTTCGTTTATTCTTTAGGATAGCCTATAAAACGTTCGATCGCTATTAAAATATCGAAAAAACGAAAAAGGAATTCGTTGGGCAAACGATTGTTCGCCTAGTACTCTTAAAAGAATCGAAACGAGCAGAAATTGCGCGCTTTCGCCGTGCGCATAATTGCATGGAGTTGACCTTAGATGAATAATTAACGATCTTTATAGTTGTTTATCGACCTGATTTGGCCTCAAAAAACCAGAAATCGTCAAAAAAAACAAAAAAAATTAAAATTTCTTTATTTATCGCCTTATCAAGACGGAAAAAATTTTATAAAATTCGCTTGTACGAGTTCATTTTTCATTTATCGAGGTATTGCGATGAATCTGTCCGCGAAAAAAGCTTTTACTTTGATCGAACTCCTTATCGTCGTCGCTATTATCGGCGTGCTTGCCGCCATCGCCGTCCCCAACTTCCTGAACGCGCAGTTGCGCGCCAAAGTCGCCCGCACGGCGGCGGAAATGCGCAATATCGGAACCGCCTTCGGCGCCTATTCCGCCGATCACGGCGATTTCCCTTTGGGCATCATCACCTTCCTTAGTCCTCGCGAAGCCCACAGTTGGGGATTTTTACCCGAATGCCTTACCACGCCCATTCCATATATGAGCACTTTGCCCATGGACGAGTTCAATATCGGCTATAGGATTTACGGTCAAAAAGATCCGACCGGGCCGGATAAGAAAAACAATCCCCACGCCCGCTACCGCACCGCCCGCAAAAAACCTTACACGGGTCCCGGCGCGGGCAGCACCCCCGAAGCATGGCTGGCGGGCTGGAATAATATGATGAAGAAAACCGGCATCGACGGCGATTATATCCTCACCAGCCCCGGCGTAGATAAAGTAGAAGACATTCTTCCCGCTTATAATCCCCATCCTTATGACTCCAGCAACGGATTGCTGAGTTCCGGGGATATCGTTTACTGTCCTGGTGGAATATCGGGTTTGTAATTCCATTCTTTTTCCTTTCCGGCTTTAAATCTTCCTTAGCGAAGATTAAAAACACATCGATCATGGGAGGTAATGAGTATGTTTCGAACCGTAATTTTATGTCTTACCCTGGTATTCGCCCTCGGCGCGCAAAGCCAGACCATCGTCGAAGACTTTTTCACGCCGGATGGCGGCACTTCACCCATCACTCTCAATGGCGGCCAGAAATGCGCCCAACGCTTCACGGCGACTCTGCCTTTTGAAGGCGTGCTAGTGAACGGACCGACGTGGAGCGTCAGCGGCGAAAAAGGCATGACGATCCGCTTGTATAAGTGGAACGTCAATTACGATACTACTGTCGCCCAAACCCCCATCGCCGTCAGCGTTTTGGTCAACCTGAACGACAACGATTGGTTCCTCTGCGCCGCCCCTGCGGAACTGCCTCCAGGCGAATATCTCTGGGAAGCCTCGGAGCCGACGAATTCCAATCCCAACGCCACGGACCCCTTCCAAATCGGCTGCTGGCGCTATGACGGCAGCAAATACACCGGCGGCGAAGCCTATTTCAACGGCGTTCCCTATGGCGAAGCGGCCATCGAATGGGAACGTTATTATGCCACCGACCAGACGGGAACTTGGACTCCCTACGCTTTTTCCAATGCGGACAATCCCACTTTGGCTCAAAGTTTCTTGGCGCCTTACGAATTCCAGGCTGTCGGCCTCGCCAGCCCCACCTGGAACGGCTCCGGCGCGGGTTACCGTATGCTTCTCTACAAGTGGAACACTGATTACGAAACTACCGTAGCGCAGACGCCCATCGCCGAACAAACATTCACGAACCTGTCCGACAACGCCCGCAACGAATTGATACTTAAGGCTCCAGCTGCCTCCGGGCGCTATCTGTTGGTTACCGATCAACCCGTGCGCGGAACCGGTAATGTCGGCCATTGGGGATGGGCCGATTCCAGCTGGTGGGATGACGAGAACGTCGCTTACGCCGACGGCGAAATCGTAACCACCTTCCCCAGCTACGACTTTTTCCTCGGCACGCCATCAGCGGAAGCTGTAGGCAAGGATTTCGCTTCCCGTTCCGTCACCGGCGTAGCCACCGGTATTCGCGCCTGGGAACTGTATTAATCGCATAAATTCTCATTCGGAAATGGGGGAAACGGTCGCGCAACGGCATCGATCGTTTCCCCTTCTGTTTTTTCATTCATCATTCATCATTCATCATTCATCATTCATCATTTGTATAATGCCATTGATTTTTCCGCCGTCTCCATGTTAAAGATTAACTCATGTTACGCGCACTTATTAAGTTGAAGCAGTCAATTAGAATCGCCGTTTCGAATCACGAAGACACGATATGAAAAAGAAAAACACGAAAAAAAAGAAAATAACAATACTGTTGGCGAAAGGGATCGCGCCGTGAAAAGGTTTTTTCCGTGGAATCCAAAAGAACTTGATTTCCGTGATTCTAAAATTTCGTGGAATTTGTGCCTTTTCATGGTTTCGTGATTCAATAACGCAAAAAAATGACGCCCTTCCTGCTCTTTTGCACGGTTCTTCTACTTGGCGTTGAAATTCCAACGCCGAAAGCGAAAAAACATTGGCTGCGTAGCATGAGTTACTAAATCGTATGGGAGAAAACGAACGAATATCATGACCAAGAATAAGGAAAATTCCGGAAAGTTAGGCGTACTCATCATCGGCTGCGGCGAAGTCTCCACTCAGCACATCGCCGCCTTTCAAGAGAATCCCCATACGGCTATTCGCGCCCTTTGCGGACGCGCGCGCGAAAGTTGCGATAAACGGGCGGCGGATGCGAATTTGAAAGACGTTGGAATCTACACGGACTACGAAGAAGCCTTGAAGCATCCCGGCGTCGATATCGTTTCCGTCTGCACGCCCCATCATCTCCACTGCGAACACGTCCTGGCGGCGGCGGAAGCGGGAAAGCATATCGTCATCGAGAAGCCCGCCGGCAACAGCCTCGAAGAATTGCGCGAGATGCGCCAGGCAGTGGAAAAAGCAGGCGTCAAAACCATCGTCAGTTTCGTCCTGCGCTGGAATCCCCTCTTCGAGACGCTCAAGCGCCTCATCGCCGACGACGCCTTCGGCCGCGTCTACTACGCCGAAACGGATTACCAGCATTACCTTTCCACCGTCTGGGGCAGTTGGAAATACGGCTGCCGCAAAGACCTGGGCGTCAGCGCCTTTCTCGTCGCGGGCTGCCACGCCGTGGACGCCCTGCGCTGGTTCGCCGCTCCTGGAATTCATGAAGCCGCCCGCGCCGTGGAAGTTTTCGCCATGTCCGGCGGCTATCGCAAAGGCCGGACGGACGAGTTGGACGCCGCCACCGGTAAAATGCGCCGGGGCGTTCCCCCCATGGAATACGACGGCCTCGAAGTCGCCCTCGTCCGTTTCGAGAACGGCGCGATCGGCAAAGTTTCCGTCAATTTCGATTGTATCCGCCCTTACGGCTTTCCCATCGAAATCTTCGGCGATAAAGGTTCCGTCAAAGACAATAAAATCTGGTCGCATAAATTCTACGGCCAGACGGATTGGATTGAGATTCCCACCATCTGCCCCGACAGCGGCGCCGTGACCCATCATCCCTTCCAAGCGCAAATGGATCATTTCATTGATTGCATTCTGAACGATCGGGAATCCCACTGCAATCTCGCCGACGCTTATCATACGCACGAAATCGTCTTCGCCATCGAAGAATGCTATAAAACCGGAGCGCCGGTGCGGCTGCCGCTATAAAATGATGAGTGATGAATGATGAATGATGAAAAAAATGTAGGATGGGTCGCGTTTTTTGACACATCGATCATTAGGAAATGGAGTAATTGATGGGTCATACGACATGACCCATCCTATGATCTAAATTGCGTTTCAGGAATACCTATGCAATCTCAAGATATCGTGCGGCGGGCTATCGAATTTCAGTGTCCGCCCCGTCTACCCTTCTTTCAACACGTGGATCCAGACGCCCCCGACGATGTTTGGGACATTTGGGAGATGGACCGCGCCCAGGCGGGCTGGTTCTTCGACAACGCCGCCTATGACGATTGGGGCTGCGGCTGGGAACGGACGGAAATCAAAACGATGGGGCAGGTTGTCGTTCATCCCCTCGCCGATTCTCAAAATATCGATCGTTATTATCCCCCCGAACCCCGGAATCCCTTCTATTACGAGCGCATCGAGCCGCTGCTTTCTCAAGCCAACAGCCGCTATGTCGTCGTTACCTGCCATTTCACGCTTCTGGAACGGCTCCACATGCTGCGCGGCTTCGCCGCCGCTATGGAAGGCTTTTACGCCGATCCCGAAATCACGGAATGCATCCTCGATTGGATTCTCGAATTCAAACTGGCGCAGATTGAAGAGCTGCGCCGCCGCTTCGGCAACGCGATTCACGGAATTTTTTTAACGGACGATTGGGGAACGCAGCAAGGATTGATCGCCGGTCTCAACGTCTTCGAACGCTTCTTCGCATCCCGCTATCGCAGGCTTTTCGACGCCATCCATGCGAATGGCTGGCATGTTTTCCTTCACAGCTGCGGCAAGATCAATGCGTTGGTTCCGCGGTTTATCGAACTGGGAGTGGATGTCCTCAACATGCAGCAGCCCAACGCCTACGGCCTTGTGGAATTCGGCGAAAAATTCAAAGGCAAGGTTTGCTTCTTGACCACCGTCGATATCCAAACCACTCTTCCACGCGGAATCGAAGCGGAGGTGCGCGAAGAGGCGCGCCTGCTCGTCCACCATTGGAGCGTCAAAGAGGGCGGATTCATCGTCTTCAACTACGGAGATCCCCAATCTCTCGGCGTGCGCGAAGATGTTGCCCGGATCATGTTTCAGGAATTCGTCAAACACATGCAAATAAAATGATGAATGATGAATGATGAGAAAAAAAATGGATCGAACGGCGCGATCCATTTTGCGATGTATCTTTGGATGATATCGGACTGCGCTTCGCTTTGAACTCATCTTACGCAACTATCCCGAAATCATCATTCATCATTCATCACTCATCATTCGTCACTCGTCATTCCAAACGACCGGCGATACGTCCGTTTGTTCCGCAATCCATTTTTGAAATTGTAGAATATCTTGGCGGATTTGAGCTAAAAGTTCGTCCTTGCCGGAGAATTTGCGTTCGTTGCGCAAGTGGAGAAGAATATCGGCGATAACATAGCGTCCGTAGAGATCGTCATCGTAATCGAGAAGATGGACTTCGCAACGGGGAGAGGCGTTTAGTTTGAAGGTGGGAACGAAGCCAACGTTCATGACGCCCCAGAGCGGCGGCGCTTCCAGGGCGTCGAGGCGGACGCGGACGCCGTAGACGCCGCCCGGCGGGATCACTTGTTCGGAAACGTCGAGGTTGGCCGTGGGCAGGCCGATGCTTTTGCCGCGCCCATCGCCCTGAATGACGATTCCCGCCACTTGATAAGGACGTCCGAGAAGATCGGAGGCTTTCTTCAAATCGCCTTGAGCGATGATGTCGCGGATGACGGTGCTGCTGATGGTGAGATCGTGGTCCTGTTGCTGTTGGACGACTGTAACTCGTTCGAACTGGCTGGGAACGCGGCTTAACAGGAGCTCGGCATCGCCTTCGCGATCGTGTCCGAAGCGAAAGTTGTAGCCGACGACGATCTCCTTGGCGGCGAGTTTTCCCCGCAGAATTTCGTCGATGAAAACTTCCGCCGGAATTTGGCTGAAGGAGAGATCGAAGGGAATCCCAACGGCGGCGCCGACGTTCATACGGCGGATCCATTGGAGTTTGAGCGCATAGGGCGTTAGCAGCGGTACCGGTTGGCCGGGATTCAACGCCGTGCGCGGATGATTTTGAAACGTGAAGAGAACGGACATTCCCCCGCGCTCGCGGGCGCGTTCGTTGCATGCGCGAATGATGCGTTGGTGGGCGAGATGGAGGCCGTCAAACGAACCCAAGGCGGCAACGATCTCATCGCGCTCGCGAAACGAACACGCATCCAATGAATTGATTTCGATCATCCTAAAAACAGCGGCCAGAAAAAGTAGGATGGGTCGCGTTTTTTGACCCATCGATAATATAAAAAAAATCATTGATGGGTCAAACGGCGCGGCCCATTCTTCATTTCGAAAATTTTCTCGCCCTCTGGGAGAGGGGTAGGGTGAGGGGATATTATCATAATTCTATCGACCTTTTCTATATCTCCCAATCTTGCGGTAGAAAAAGGACTCGTATATTGGATAAGCCAAAAATTAAACGGCGTTCAACCGGGCGATATCTTCCTCGTAATGCTGTTGGATCAACTCGGCGCATGTTTCCGGCGGCGTCTTTTGCGCAACCAGCGTCCGCCGCAAAAGAAATTCAACCATGCCTTCCTTGAGCGATTTTTCGCCAACGACGATGCGATAGGGAAGCCCCAGCAGGTCGGCGTCCTTGAATTTGATCCCAGGGCGTTCGTCCCGGTCGTCGAGCAGGACGTCGAAGCCCTTCGATTGCAATGCGCGATAGAGTTCCTCCGCAGCGGCGCTTGTCTGTTCGTTTTGTGGAGAAAGATTGAGAAGATGGACATGATAAGGCGCGATGGAGACGGGCCAAATAATGCCCTTGTCGTCGGCGTTTTCTTCGATGGCGGCGGCGAGCGTGCGGCTGACGCCGATGCCGTAACAACCCATAATCATAGGCTTTCGCTGACCGCTTTCATCGGTAAAGTGCGCTTGGAGCGATTCGCTGTATTTGGTTCCCAAAATGAAGACCTGGCCGACTTCGATGCCATTGGTCATTGTGAATGCGCAGGCGCCGCATTGGGGACAGGCGTCGGTCTCGTCGACGCTGCGAAAATCGCCCCAGCGCGAAACTTGGTAATCGCGATCCAAAACGAGATTGCGGACGTGCGCGTCTTTTTTGTTTGCGCCGCTAGCGGCAACAGGAATCGTTTTGACGAATCGATCCGCCAGAATTTCCACCCCGTCGAGTCCGGCGGGACCAGCGAAGCCTACGGGCGCCTTGGTAACTTCGAAGATGACTTCCGGCGAGGCCATCTCGATGGGACCGCCGAGAGCGTGAGTAAGTTTGGCTTCGTTGACGGAATGATCGCCGCGCAGGAGCACGACGAAGGGCTTGCCTTCGCAGACGTAAATCATGGTTTTAATCATCTGCGCGGGTTCGGTTTGGAGAAAGGCCGCCACTTCCTCTACGGTTTTCATATTGGGCGTATGCACTTCTTCCATCGGCGGAACATCTGTCTTAATCTCCACCGCTTCCGGCAGGGCGGATTCGGTCAGTTCGCGATTGGCGCGGTAGCCGCATTGGCCGCAGGATACGATCTCGGCCTCGCCGATGGCGGCGGGAACCATAAATTCGTGGGAGCGGTTGCCGCCCATGACGCCGGTATCGGCTTCCACAGGCATGATGGTCAATCCGCAACGGGTGAAGATGCGAGTATAGGCGTCGAACATTAACTGATAGGAGCGCCGCGCGCCTTCCTCGTCCACATCGAAGGAATAGGCGTCCTTCATGATGAATTCGCGGGCGCGGACAACGCCGAAGCGGGGACGCACCTCATCGCGGAATTTGGTTTGAATCTGATAAAGATTTTTGGGCAGATCGCGGTAGGAGCGCAATTCGCCCGCAACGAGGTTGGTGATAACTTCCTCATGCGTCGGCCCCAAGACGAATTGGCGGTCGGCGCGATCTTTGAGGCGCATCAACTCCGGCCCCATCGCGTCCCAGCGCCCCGACGTTTGCCAGAGGACGTCGGGCTGAAGCGTGGGCATCAACACTTCCAAAGCTCCGGCGGCGTCCATCTCTTCGCGGACGATTTGTTCGATCTTTCTGAGGGCGCGCCAGCCGAGGGGGAGATAAGTATACAGCCCGGCGGCTAGTTGGCGAATTAAGCCCGCCCGCAGCATGAGAATATGGCTCTTGGCTTCCGCTTCTTTCGGTATTTCGCGCAGCGTAGGAAAAAAACCAGTCGATTGTCTCATAGTTATCCAAAGATGAGTCCTGACAGCCAGGAAAAGAATTTCGTTCGAATCAGATCGTTAATGACTAAAAAGAGTATCAAGGGAATAACAAGAACGGCGCCCACTTTGCCGAACATCTCCATTTGCCGCATGGTCAATGGCTTGCGGCGCAGAATCTCAATGGTATAGAAGACGATATGGCCGCCGTCGAAGGGAGGCAAGGGGAACAAGTTTATCAACGCCAAATTGGCCGAGAGAAGCGCGATAAATCCAAGGAAGCGTTCCAAGCCCCAGCGTCCGTACTCGCCGGAAAGCTGGAAGATAGCCACAGGGCCGCCGAGAAGTTTGGGCGATACTTCGCCGGTAAACAATTTATGCAGAAAATCGACCATAAAAGTCAAATCGGTTAGCAACTTCGACCAGCCGTAGGAGATGGAGCCGATAACGCCCAATTTCCTGCGGTCGGGTTTATTGCTGATGCCGATTTGCGCCATTTTATAAGTTTTGCCCGTCTTGACGCTGGTTTGAGTGAGGATGGGTTGTTCGATGACTTCGGGCGTAACCGCCGCCTGTTTCATCTCGTTGTTAGGCGTCAGCCAAATGATCTCGACGGGTTTCGCTTCCGCTTTACCATTCTCTTGAACGGCGATGGAATCATTCAATGTAAGTATCACGTCCACCCAATCGTCGATGGGTTTTTCGTTCAATTTGACGATAGTGGAGCCGACGGCGATATTCGCCTGTTCGGCGGGGCTGCCAACCTGAACGATGCCAATGACGGGAGGTATTTTCGGGGCGACGCCCAGAGGGGCGATCGTCGGCGTAAGATATTCGGCTAGCGATATTTCTCCATCGAACGTAAACCCCAATCGGCTTTGCGGCTGTTGTACCTCGGCGTCGGACGCCGGGACGATTAAATCGGGGGTAATATGCAGCGTTCGCGCGTTTTGTTTTTCGTCCTGGATCGCGACGGCGATGGGCATGGCTTGGTAGGCGCCATCGACGTTCTTCTCCACGAGGCTGGTGATGTAATCCGACCATTCGTTGCGGGTTTGGAAAGTTTTGCCGTCAACGCTGAGGATGATCTCCCCTGCTTGTAAGCCCGCCCGTTCGGCGGCGCCGCCGGGAATAACCTGGGTAATGAAAACGCCCTGACCGTTCGTTGGAGGCGGCGTGGCGGCGTTCTTGTTCTTATCGGCGGGTTCTTTGATCCAGGCGGGGATTTCTTTTTGTTTGGATAAAACCTGGCCGTTGCGATCGATGGTCAGCGTAAGGGCGTCGCGGTCGGCGATATTCGATTGCCAATCCGCAATATCTTCCCAGGATGATACTTTCTCGCCATTGACGGTGAGGATGCGGTCGCCGTTGCGCAAACCCATTTCCCAGCCCCAAGAACCGGCGGGGACGCGTCCGATGGTGGTCGTGGCATGAAAGGCTTCGCCAAAAGCGGCGAAGACGAAAATGTAAATGAGAAAAGAGAGCACGACGTTCATCGCTGGACCGGCGAATACGATAAGGATGCGCTTCCAGGGGGCGAGTTGCAGAAATTCCCATTCCGCGCCGGTCAATTCTTCGTCGGGATCCATGCCTCGGATTTTGACGTAGCCGCCCAGGGGTAAAGCGCAGAGGCAATATTCTGTATTATGCCAGGTATGGGAGTAGAGGATTTTGCCGAAGCCGACGCTGAAACGGTCCACCTTGGCGCCGGAAAGTTTGGCGACGATGAAATGGCCCCATTCGTGGAAGATTACCGCCAATCCCAGCACCACGGCGAAATGAAGCAGAGTGGAAACATTGGAAAAGAGGGATTCAAGATTCATAATCATTGTCCGCCGATTGGATCGAATTATCGTTCCCGCGCGGCGTTAAAGGGAAAACGGGAACCGGGCTGCTGAGACGGGAATCGGGATGCCCCCCAGGCCGCCAATGGCGCCGCGCGAAATTGATTTTACGTTTGAGAAAAAACAAACGCGTTGCCTAAGCAACGCGGCTACTATATAAATGTAACGGTCGATCAAAGTTATGTCAAGAATCGATTCCTTCGCCGATAGCGAGACGCTCGCCTCCAGTCATCGTGAAATTCTGGGTTTTTCGCCGGGAACGTGGGCGATTTTTATTATTTCATTATTGATAAAACTTGCGCTTATTGGATTGAATCAAGGGGAATATACCGACGGCGTGATTCAATTGCAGTTATGGGACAGTCCCGTAGTTTTTTTTCCGCCGGGGTATTCGGCGGCGGCGTGGTTAGCGAATCTAGCCGTTGGCGATTTGTTGATAGCGGGCAAGCTGGTTTCCATTCTCGCTTCCATCGCTTCCTTGATGGTTATGTATAAATTGGCGCGGCGAATTTTAGAAAACGAACGCGAGGCGTTTTGGGCGGTCATGTTTTTGGCGCTGTCGCCGATATTCGACCGCTGGTCGCTGCGTATGATGACCGACTCGCTCTTCTGTTTGATGTTTCTGGTTGGCTGCTCGATTTTGCTGACTAATGAAAAACCTTGTCCCAAACACCTGCTGGCCTGGACGGGGCTGGCGAGCCTTGTGCGCTATCAAGGATTTTTCTTCCTTCCTTTCGTTTTTTATCTAATTGTTCGCAAAGGATTGGGCGGCGCAGCCTGGCGCAATCTTGCAGGCTGGGCGGCGGCGCTGATTCCGTGGGTAGTAATGGCGTGGTGGATTGGAATCCGGGGATTCGGCCATTTTGGGCAATATGCCGAACGGGCTTCGTATAGTTTATGGATTTCGCTGCTGTTGTATTATTCCTGGTTCGAGGCGTTCGTTCTCTATTGGCCGTGGGCTGTAACGTATTCCCTATTTATACTCGGCGTTGCGGGAATATGGACATTATGGCGCGGCGGAGAGAAGGAGAAGCGCTTCATCCAATTCGCCGCCTTCGCCGCCTTCGCCTTTTTAATCGCCCAAAGCGGCTTTCTCTCCTTTCAATACCGCTATCTCTTGCCGCTGGTTCCCTTATGGTGCCTGGCCTCGGCGCGAGGATGGACGCGGTTGGGGCAAGCGATCCGTTCGGATAAGATGCGGATGGTTCTGGGCGGATTGGCGCTGCTCAATCTGGCGTTGATGACGGCGGGCGTTCTTTATCTACAGCGAGCGACGTTTGGCGATCTAGCGCAATCGGCGCGCGCCTTGCAAACGGTAGGGAAGGGAAGCCGCGTCTTGTCGGACGAAATCTATCGCAACGGCGTCTATAACGTAAAAATGCGCTTTTGGTCGGGGCGGGAGATGGAATATTATTTCTACAATCCGATAGCGGAAAGCTACATCGTCAAACCCCAAGAGGGAGACATCGTCGTACTGCATAATACCTATTCCGACTTGGAGGCGGAGTACAAACGCTTGAGCGAGCGCTTCAGCCTCGCCGTAATCGGACGCTGGACTCATCAGCCCAACGAAGGGAGCTATATGACCATTCCCTTATTGCCGGATATCATGGTTGAACCGCGAACGCCGTTGACGAGCAATCCATCCTGCATGGCCTTCCGGTTTCAACCGCAGCGCTATATTTCCGTGCTGCTGCGTTTGCAAAAGAAGCTCGAGTAACATTAACAAAATCTGCTTTCAAATTCTCCCCCCAAGCTTGGGGGGAGTTAGAGAGGGGGGTGAATTTATTAGACTTAAAACAACCCCCTCCTAAACCAATGTCATTAAGTTAAGACATAACGTGACGAAATTCCATTCCCTCGCCCTCTGGGAGAGGGTTAGGGTGAGGGATTTTAAATTCAACAAATTCATGCTATTAGATTTGTTGATATTTTCGATTAA
>JBFMBP010000080.1 GCA_040755155.1 Candidatus Omnitrophota bacterium
GGGCAATCTATACGCGGGAGTCAATATGGAATTCGTGCGCAGCGCGGATAAATCCTTCGAGGCGGGCGTGAAGATCGCCGCCGAGCTGGGCTATGAGTACATCGAACCGATGGTGCATAACGGGCGCGAACTGCTGAGCGAGGCGGGATATTTTCATTCCTTCAGCATGGACGAAGATCCTTTGTGGATGAAGGAGATTTGCGACCGCAACGGCGTCAAGATTTCGGGGCTTTCGGGGCATTGCCCCCTGATGCGTCCTGAAATCAGCGTTCCCTATCTGCAGCGCGCCATCCGTTTCGCTTCCGACCTGGGAACGCCCATCGTCAACACCGACGAGGGCGTAAAGCCGGATTGGATGACGGACGAGCAGGCGTTCAACGTCATGGAATACACCCTGACCCAGGTCATGAAGACGGCGGAACGCTATGGGATTTATGTCGGCATTGAGGATCACCAGATTTACACAAAAGTTCCGGAAGGGCTGCTGCGCATCGCCAACCTGGTGGATTCGCCCTATCTGCAAATCAACTACGACAGCGGCAACGCCTACATGGCGGGAACCGATCCCTACGAAATGCTGGATAAGGTGCTCGACCGCGTCTATCACGTGCACGCCAAAGACATCGGCGGCGTGCAGTTGGAAGAGCGGGGCAAAGTAACCGGCGTTCCCGTCGGCGTGGCCTGCGGCGAGGGCGTCATCGATTGGAAGAAAATTTGCGCCAAGTTGAAGACGCTGCCGCGCAACATTGTTCTGTCCGTAGAGTGCGGCACCATCGAGCAGGCGAAGAAAAGCTTGGAACATTTGAATGAAATCATTAAATCGTAGGGTGGGCTAAAAGCGAAGCGTAGCCCACCATCGGGAATTTAAGAAAATCAATATCTGTGCATAACAAAGGGAGAAAATTATGTCAAGCGAAAAGAAAACCAATCGGAGAGATTTTTTGAAAACGGGAGCGGCGGCGGGAACGCTGGCCGCTGGATGGACCGCCGCCAGCGCGCAGCGCGTCATGGGAGCGAACGATTCGATCCGCATCGGCATCATCGGCTGCGGCGGGCGCGGCGCCCATCACATGGGCTGGATTCATCGCGCCTCGCAGGAGGTTCCCGCCAAGATCGTCGCCGTGTGCGACGTGTGGGATCAGCAGGTGGAGCGGGCGGCCGCTTTCGTTCAGGAGCGCTTCGGCGGCGAACAGGCGCGCTACCGCGATCACCGCAAACTTTTGGAGAGCCGCGACATTGACGCCGTACTCATCGCCACGCCTGACCATCTGCATTGCCCTCATTTAATGGACGCCGTGCGGGCGGGCAAGGACGCCTATGTCGAGAAGCCTATCGCCATCGATCTCGACGTGTTGAACCAAACCTGCGACGTGGTGAAGGCGTCCGGCCAGATCGTACAGCACGGCACCCAAGGACGCAGCAGCAAAGGCGCCGCCGCCACGCGGGCCTTCATTCAATCGGGACAGTTGGGAAAGATTCTGCGGGTGGAAGAGAGCCGCAGCCATTACAATCCCTATTGGAACAACTATAAAGGGCCGGAAAGCGAAGATCATACCCGTTGGCCCGCCTTTTTGGACAACCGGCCCTACCGCCCCTTCAACTCGGATCAGCATGGAGCGTGGATGGGTTATCTCGATTTCTCCAACGGCACCGTCGGTGGCTGGATGAGCCACTTCAGCGATTTTCTCCACTACTGCACCGGCTGCGGCTTTCCGCGCTTCGCCACGGGACACGGCGGCGTCTATTCGCCGACCTCCAAAGAAGGCCGCACCTGCCCCGACACGATTACGGTCATCTTGGATTACGAGGAAGGATTTACGACTTCGTACACGACTCACTTCGGCAACGCCGCCAACGACTACACCCTCATCTTCGGTACCAAGGGAACCATGCGCATCGATATGCCCGACGGCAACGATAAAAACGGCATCAATCCCCGCGTTTCCGGCGAAGGCAGCGAACACCCGGAGAAAGTCAAGGAAGGAACGATCCTAGAAGAGATCAAGCAGGACGATCACATGGTCAACTGGCTGAAATCCATGCGCGACTGCAAGCAGCCCAACGCGGATATGGACAAAGGCTACATGCAAGGCGTAGCGGTGATTTTAGGCGACATGGCCTGCGTCAAACGCCGCATGATGACGTTCGATCCAGTGAACCGCGAGATACGGCCTGCGTGAAGTTTTGCGAACCAGGGCGGGCTTGGCGGGAAAGCCCGCCCTGGACAGATAAAAAGGAACTAAATAATATGTCCATCTATTACGGTTTCGATAGATTTGCCTTTAAAGAAATTGTAAATGAAATCATTAATGAGTACGAAGTTGGGAATTTTAAATCAATTTCCCAAAAGGCTAATATTCCGCTTAAGCCGATTACCTTAATCTTTGGTCCTAATTCATCTGGCAAATCGGCGATCATTCAATCCCTATTGATGTTGAAACAAACGCTGACTGAATCTACAAGTAAGCAAATCGTTCTTCTCAGTAACGGCTCATTAGTGGATTTAGGTGCCTATTCAGATTTTATTTCCAACAATGATAAGACAAAACATCTAAAATTTTCTGTTGTCTTTAAATTTCCCAAAGATAAGGAATCTAATAATTTTATTCCTGGATCCACTTGTGATAATTATTCTCAATTTCAGGATAGAGAACTTCCTGAAAAATATGAATTTCTCGAAACACTAATAAATAATTTTACCCATTTTAAATTATCTATTGATATCTGCCAAGATCAATCAGATTCTAAAATCAATATCAGCGAGATAAGGATTTATCTTGGTGAAAGCGAAGAATCTTTTGGAATATTTGAGCCGCAAGAAAATGGATATATACAAGATCAGTTATATGGTTTGACATACAAAAATATACATCCTTTTTATGAACTATTTTTTGATAGAATAAGAGCATCGGAAGATGTATTTAAAGATTTGCTTGAAAAATTGCATATCAAAGAACGGGAATTCGATAATACATACGAGAAAAAATGTGCTCTTGGTTTTATCCTTTCTTGTTTGTTTTTTTTACAAGAACCAGAATATTGTCCTGGACCAAACAATCGTATTAACCATTTTCTTCCCGAGGATGCTATTGTTGAACGAACTGAATATGCTGAGGCAATCCATCCTACATCCATTCTTGCCGGTTCAGCCGGTCTTTGCTTTGAATTGTTTCTAAAAAATCTCGTTTATTTAGGGCCGTTTCGGCAACTGCCGGAAAGGTATTATCGAGTATCCGGAGATATGCCTGTTAATGTTGGCAGAAGCGGCGAATGGATGCCGCAGATTTTGTATCATGATCCAGAAAAATTAGCCAACTTAAACGCCGCGATGAAGCGATTCGAGATTCCTTATGAATTGAAGGTATCCCGTTTAAAATATGTCGACTCACAAGGCAATGAGGAGACGTGCATCAAGCAATCGGATATTTTCGCTCTTAGAATGCTAAATAAACGCAATGGCGTTGAAGCAAGTATCAGGGACGTGGGATTTGGCTATAGTCAATTGCTGCCCATTATCATGCAATCCATACTTAGCCAAAAGGAATTTATCATCATCGAGCAGCCGGAGTTGCATCTTCATCCCGCTATGCAAGTGGAACTGGGCGATTTGTTCATCAATTCGGCGCTGGGCGAGAATAAGAATAAATTTCTCATCGAAACCCATAGCGAGCATTTGATTCTTCGGTTATTGCGAAGAATACGAGAAACCACGGCGGGCGAATTGCCGGAGAATGTATCCCCTATTCATCCCGAAGATATCGCCGTTTTATATGTAGAGCCGGGAGAAGATGGCAGCGTCGTAAAAGAAATGAAAGTAGATAAAAACGGCGAATTTATCGACTGGTGGCCAGCAGGTTTTTTCACGGAGCGCGCCGATGAATTGTTCTGAAAAACTTTGGAAGGAATACGCAATCGAACCCGAAGTTCTTGATAACTGGTGCAACATTCGAATTTTTCTTTTTCATTTAGGATTTGAAAATGGGAGAATATTGATTAACTTTCCCTCGGAAGGATCTACGATGAAATGGTCTACGAGAGTTAAAGAATGTGCAAAAAAGAATGTTAAACAGGTTGAATATCACAGATGTGTTGAAAAGTTGAATCGACTTTGCGTACCATCGAATAGACATTATCAAGATGAAATCTCATGGATCGATAACGCAATAATTGAAAACAAAAAGAATCAATTTTATGCTGTCATCCATAATTCGGATCGAAATTTTGAAGAAGATAATTTCTATCTTTCTCAAGATATCTATGAAGACCATCCGGTTTGGAAAATCGATAAGACAATGAGAATTCAGAAAAATTCTGAAACAATAGCCAGAATAGCTGAGCCGCTTTTCAAACATGCAAATAAAATAAAATTTATTGATCCTTACTTTGATCCGGGTAAAACATGGTACAAAGATGCGTTTAACACATATTTGAAAACTGTGTATCAATTTCAGAATCCATATCCAAAAGTAGAAATACACTGCAAGTATTATTTAAAAGATAAAGATGGAAATATATACGATAGTAACAAATGGAAAGATGTCTGCCAAAAAATTGATGAGAATATACCAAAAGGAGAAAAGATTGATATTGTACGATGGAGACGTTTAAAAGAAGGAGATAAACCTCACGCAAGATATATTTTATCAATTCGGGGGGGTATGGGAATCGAATATGGATTAGATGATGGGCAAAAAGGCAATAAAACGGATATATATTTACTTAACGATAAAATGGTGAGTCAAATATGGAATAACTATTATATATACGAATCCGCGAGCAGCGATAAATACGATTTTTTAAGTTTAGGCAAAGAGAAATAAGCAGCGGGCTACGTCTCGCTTTGAGCCTGCCCTACGCAACTTCATGAATAAAATTCTCTCCCTCTTGTTTAGGCCGAAATTCGCTCTTTGTTTATTGCTGGCGCTTCACGGCTCTTTGATGGCGTCTTTTTACGAACCGGCTTGCGCGGGGGCGGACGCTAACGGTTATTTGGCGCAGGCTCAGTATATCGTCAATCTCGGCAGCTCCGCCTATCGCGCCGAGTCTTCCTTGCAATTTTCCGGGCCGCACTGGCGAACGCTCGGCGACGGCAGGATCATAAGCCGCTACCCGCCGGGGCTTCCCTTGCTGCTGTCGCCTCTCTATTGGTTGGGCGGGCCGCCGTGGATGCTCGCGTTCAACCCTTTGCTTACGACGTTGACGTTGGCGGGATTGTTTGCCTTGGTCAGACTGTGGGCGGACGAATTATGGGCGGTTTTGGCGGTTGCGGTTATGGCCGTTAATCCGGTGGCCAATGTCTGGACGTTTCAAAGCGATGCGCATCCGGCCATCGCTTTTTTCCTGGTTTGGGGTTTGTTCTTTTTGGCGCTATGGTCGAAGAGCGATAAGCCCGGCTGGATTTTTCTGGTGGGTTTGCTGTTGGGGATGATTCCCGCGCTGCATTACGCCGAGGCCGTCTTCGCCCCTGCCATCGCTCTATTTGTTTTGATGCATTGGAAGAACGAGCGCCGATTTTACGCGGCGTTTTTGTTAGCTATTTTGGGAGCCTTGATCCCGGCTGCGTTGATGGGATGGCATAATTGCCTGGTTTTCGGTTCGGTTTTGATAACGGGCTACGAATCGTCGGGAAATTTCTCGTTATTTGGGTGGAAATATTTTTTCCAGAAAGCGCTTTACTATCCTCTTCTCGCCACATTCGCGGGATTGGGGCCTTTCTTTCCGCTTGGGCTTTGGGGCATGTTTCAGATGGCGCGGTCCAGCGAAGCGAGAAAGGAAGGGATATTGCTGCTTGGCCTGGCTCTGCCTCTGATGATTCTTTACATGGCTTATTTCTTTCCCGATCCGTCGCTGCGCTTCCTGATGCCGACGTTTTACCTTTATGCAGCGGCGGCGGCGCGGCTGGGCATGCAATACTCTACCCGCCAGTGGAAATATGGAAAGAAAATCGTCATCGCGCTGATGGTATTGAATACGATCGCCGGCTTGGCCATGACCATCTTGTTTTTACTGCCGCAAAAGCATATGCATAAACAACTAGCCAACATTACAA
The DNA here is from genome assembly GCA_040755155.1 of Candidatus Omnitrophota bacterium. Classification (NCBI taxonomy): domain Bacteria; kingdom Pseudomonadati; phylum Candidatus Omnitrophota; species Candidatus Omnitrophota bacterium. The sequence goes on from JBFMBP010000080.1 coordinate 6,050, forward strand.
GCGCCATCGAAGAACGCGTCGAAGCGGATGCGATCGTCATCGCGCCGATGATCGTCAATCAATATTTGGAATCGTTCGGAAAATGGAAATTGGCCGAGGAAAGTTATTTCACGGGAAAATCTCCCATACCGGAAGCGCCGCCGAGCGGCGAACAAGGACCGGGGCCGGGTCTCGATCTCGAAGCTATGCACAGCCTTTTTTCGTTCGATGAAAAAGCGAAAAATATGGAGCATTATCGAAACGAATCGGGAAAGGGATTGTCGGAAGTCTTGTTGCGCGATTTGGATCGATGGGCGGCTAACAAGCATTCCATTTATTGGATCGGCGATAAGGATGCGATCCTGGCGCTCATTCCTGAAAACGATCGCGCCAACATCGTCTGCGAAATCGATATAGGAATCCATCCTCCTCCCGGCGCGCCGAGAAGGGAGCCGAGAGAAGCGCGTGGCGCCGATCCACAGAGAAGGAGAGACCGGGGACCGGGAATGGTCGGGCCTTTAGGAATGCTGCCGGGAATGGCGGGCGGCGGCCAAGCGGCGATCGTGAAGTGGGAGAGAAGCCAATCCGGCGAATAGCGGAATTGCAAAAATTGCTCTAAACAGGCGGTTTTAATCCTTCTCTAATCTCCGTACGCATGCGATGGAAGTTGGTTGGTTATCGTCCTCGGCTGGATGGCGAGTTCCACTTCCAATTCCCTGTCTAGAGAAAGGAGTATGCGAATAAGACGATCCAATGTAAAGCGCCCGAAATCCGCATTGCGGATGCGGGAGAAATCCGCCGCCGCGAAACCCGTACGCCGCGCGGCTTCGCGCGTGGATAATTTTTTATCTTCCAGAATACGAATAATCTGGGCGGCAACAACGCTTTTCGCTTGCCGTATGTCGGCGTCAGGATAGTTAAAATCCCGCCATACATTTCCGCTGCCGCGCACTATTTCCAAGTCATCGCTCATCTTAAGGCCTCCTGCAACCGCTTAAGGGGTAGAGTGAAATGAGTTATACCAACTCTTATTAAGAATGTGACATAAAGTTCCCTCGCCCTCTGGGAGAGGGTTAGGGTGAGGGGATTATAAGTCTAATAATATCAACCCTCACCCAACCTCTCCCCATCTTGGGAGAGGAATTTTTAAAACAACGATCTCAATGCAGGTCAGTATTACTATAAAAACCAGGGGCGCGAGATATCCCTCGCCCCTGACGATTTTATTCGATCCCATCGATCGGTATTTATTTTTCCTGATTCATCGAAATCGCTTCGGGTTGTAATCCCGATAAAGCTAAAAATAAGTAAACAATGAAACCGACGATGTAGGAGTAAAGTGCAGCAGGAGCAATAGTACCCATAATAGGTATAGACAACATAATTGGTGGAATACCAAGCACAAGCATACTTCCCGCTGGTAAACTTGGTATAATGCCTACGATGAATCCGACAATAACGGCTATATAACCTGCTAGATTGATTCCCTTTCTGGGGCCGGGCCAAATGCCGCCACAGAGGATGTAGTCCGCCGTCATAGCGCCGCAAACGGGTCCGAAGCAGGCGCCGATCAGGCCGAAGAACGCTCCCAATTGTCCCGCCGCGCCGGTTACGGCGAGGATGATGCCGATGGTCGCTCCGCCCATGGTCCAGGCCGCGCGCGAGACGCTGGGGATCATGGTGGAGAAGCTGTTGGCGATGATGAAGGAGCAGAAACACGCCGGCGCCATAGAGGCGATGGCGAAGAGAAGGAACATAAGGCGTCCGCCCGCGAGGCTGCCGATGGCTTGGCTGAAAGTCCAAGCGTTTTCGGTGGCATAAGCCATATCGGGCGTCAACGCCATCAAACCGGCGATGGTGAGAATGGGAAGCACGCCGCAGAAGATAATGGCGCCAGCAATGCCGACGAGGCCGCCCATGAAAACATCTTTTTTATTACGATTATTCATGCCGAAATCGGCTCCGGCGGCGCCCGCCGTGGCGGTGAAGCCGATAACCAACTGGATCATCATTAGAATGCCCAGCATGAATGTGGGATTTTCCACTCCCTTTTTGGCGTCAGCGGCGATCTTGGAATAATCGATGCTGGAAAGATCGAACTGCGAGATGCCTTTCGCGCCGCAGAACAAGGCGTAAAGCAGCATGAGCGTAGGTACGATGGGGAAATAGGTCGATATTTTCGCGACGTACTGAATCCCTTTCAAGCCGATGATGGCGAAAGCGTAGCCCCAAACGATGCCTGCGATGATGAATGTGATCGTCTTGGGACCAGGAGCCGCCGCCGCGCCGTAAATGCAGTTCAGAATGAATTGCGTGGCGAAGTAGGTGCCGACGCTGTACCAACCAACTTGGAGAACTCCCATAAAAAGGCCGGGCAGAAAATAGCCGCCCTTATCGCCGAAGGTGGAGGAGCCGATGATGTACAACGGATAGCCGGTTTTCATGCCCCAAAGAGCGGGCGCCAGGTAAAACAAGAGAAACGCCAAAAACGCCGCAACAACTAATCCGATGACCGCCGCCGTAATGCCGCCGACGTTCAACGTTCCGCCCGCCAACTGATCGTAGAAGGCGATCCATAAAAAAATCCCCGCGTAGGAAGGCGCCGTGTTAGTGTACCAAGGCGCCCTATTCTCTTGCGGATTCGGCTTGGCCGAACGCAAGTAATCCGGTAATGGATAATTGTTTGAATTGGCCATTGTTACTTCTTCTCCTTTCAGATTTCCTCATTGCCGCTCAGATGTATGAGCGCGTTCTCTCCCAAAAGTTCACGCATTTTCGCTGCGCCGGAATCCGGGGAATATCAGCGCTCGGCGCTGTCTCCTTCGGACTCGAGCGTAGTTTGGCTTAGCGGTTATAAGTCCCCGCTTCCGTCAAGCGTTGCGATTATACGATGGGGGAAAAGAGGTTTCAATGTATGGAGGAGAAAATCCAAAAATTTCGCGACAAACGTTACTCCTTCCCGGATAAAGAGTTAGAAACGTTTCTTCATTGATTTGATAGATGATTTAAATAATAATAAAAAAAGAATAGCGGACTAGAGGGAATTAGTTCAATATCTGGTAAAGCGTGTTGCGTTTGCGGGGGATGAATCCGGCGTCTTCGATGAGTTTGCGCAATTCGTTTTCGTTACTGCAATTGTGGACGCCGGTGGCGGCAACGACGTTTTCTTCCATCATCGCCCCGCCCATGTCGTTGGCGCCGAAAAATAAAGCCATTTGCCCCACCTGCTTACCCTGGGTGATAAACGAGGCTTGCAGGTTGGCGACATTGTCCAAATAGAGGCGGGAGATAGCTAAAGTTTTAAGGTAATCCACTGCGCCCGATTCGGAAACTTCTTCCATGCGGGTATGCCGTCCTTGGAAAGTCCAAGGAATGAAGGCGGTGAAGCCGCCGGTGCGATCTTGCAGCCGCCGGATATGCTCCAAGTGTTCGACGCGCTCTTCGATGGTTTCGATATGGCCGAACATCATGGTAGCAGTAGTGCGCATTCCCAGCTTGTGAGCTTCTTCATGCGCGGCGAGCCATTCGGCGGTCAGGCATTTGCCGCGCGTGATCGCTTTGCGCACGCGGTCGCTGAGTATTTCGGCCCCGCCGCCGGGAATGGAATTCAAACCCGCTTGCCGCAATTCCGAAAGGATGGCGGCGATCGGCGTTTTCGTAATTTTGGAAAAATGGACGATCTCCGGGGCGGAAAAGGCGTGCAGATCCACATCGAAGCGCTTTTTGATTTCACGCAGCATTTCGCAATAAAAAGAGAGGGGCAATTTAGGATGCAATCCTCCTTGCAATAAAACCTGAGTTCCTCCAACGCGGACCAGTTCGCCGATTTTCTGATACATCTCGTCCATAGTCAGAACATAGCCTTCCTCGTCCTTGATCGGACGGGCGAAGGCGCAGAAATCGCAATGGGCGGCGCAGATGTTGGTGTAATTGATATTGCGGTCGACGACGTAGGTTACGGCGTCGGGAGGCGCGAGCTGCAAGCGCATTCGATGCGCCCGTTCGCCGAGCTGCAGCCAGTCGTCGGAACGGAAGAGTTCAATCGCCTCTTCGAAAGCGAGGCGCCGATTGGCTTCCGTCATGATTTCTCCTTGCGCTTCGTTTGAATGTCCGCTTGGATGCCGGTGGTAATCTTCTGGAGAACCTCGATCGTCTCGAGTTTTTCTTCTTTAAAGACGGAATCCTGAAAAGCCATCAGGACGCTAACCATAGCGTCATCCCATTTACCCTGCCTGGCGAAATAGGGCGCAGCGGCGAGATTGGCCTCGCGGTTCCAGGGCTGCACTTTCAGCAGTTCGAGCGACCAATGAATATATTCTTCCTCGTTTTCTTGCCTATGGGAGGTTTTCATCAGACCAAGGAGCGCATCGGCATCGAATGGATTGCGATGGTAGAGGGCGAGATAAAGGGCGGAAGCTTCGGCCAATTCTTGCTTTTGCATACAAGCGTCCGCTTGGGAGAGAAGGGCGTCCCGGCTCTCTTCGCAGCCGCTCCAAAAGAGGGCGGCGAAGAGGAATAATCTTGTCGGTTTCATGGGATTTTGCATGATGAAACGCCTAGGCGCAAATCTTTTAGTATTGTTGAAAAACCTTGCTGGGACGATTAAGTTTACTTGAATAATTAAACGACAGGCTACATCGCACTTTCTAAATCCATTATTATTTTTTTAAGAATTTCATAAGCTCCTAGTGGAGATATATTCGAGGGAGCGTTTTTGTTTGGATTCTTATGCGCAATCCAGTCCCTATACTTTTTAACTTGCTTCGCGTTGCCTATTAAATCCGGATCGACAACCGTTTTAAAAATATTGAGAATGTCGTCGCTTTTCCAGTATTCCATTTCGCTTTCGATTTTTCGATGAACTTGCAGGCTGAAATTCGTTGCTGCTCCTAGCAGCAGCCTATTGCCCTCCTTCTGCAAATAATCAAGAAGTTTTCTTTCAAAAACCGCCCACAAGGAAACGATCACGTGATCGTCTGCAAACGTGCGGCTTTCATATATCCTATCTTCAGCTTCTTCCTTTTCCCATTCGGCGAATTTTGTTTTTTCCTTCAAACTAATATTTTCATTTTCTAATACTCGCTCGGCTATTTTTAAACAATCGATAGTCGTCTTATACGATCTCCAAATCGGATCAAGAACGTTTTTCGATGACATAATCGGAAACTCCCTCCAAAAGATCGAAAAACAGTTCTTTATCTACGAAGTGCGCTCTGCCGAGCAAGGCATCTCCAATATAATACCAACCTTTCTTGTCGATCCCCTTAAAGAGCGACACCCTTGAAGTTTCCGTTCGTCCGTCATTCGTTATCGAAGTCGTAAGCGATAGTCCGCCTGCTTCTTCATAGAAGATTATCGCTTTGTCATATCTTCCATTCAAATCGACTCTTCCATCGGCGCTTACGACGAAAGCCGCCACGGGAACCAGCTCGGCGATTTTCTTTCCAGAGGCGTCTTCGATCAATAGTTTTTGAATAGTATACGCCCCGGAGGCTTCTTCGTTAATTTGTATTTCTTCGCGACGGGTTTTCAATGGCGAGGGGGAGAGCCATGATTCGATATCAGTAAATAAGTTCTCTACCGCCTTACGGAATGATTCAACTTGATCCTCTGCTTTCTCGTACATGATATAACCTCTCGAGATAGATTTTCTCCGGTAATAATAACTCTACGCTCGGAGATTTACTCTGTTCTTGAAAGAAAATATTAAATATCATTTTCCACTCTTCGATTTTATCGTATCTCGAATCGACAAAAAGAACGATAGGCGGATGTTCGCGTAACGCCTACGCCGCTGCGAAGTCTCAATAAGCGTTTTTGAAGGAGGTGAGGGTTTTCAGGATGATCTTCAGATCCAGCATGAGGGACCAATTCTCTACGTAATAGAGATCGTAGCGGGTGCGTTCCATGACGGAGGTGTCGCCGCGCCATCCGTTTACCTGCGCCCAGCCGGTGAGACCGGTTTTGACCAGATGGCGGCGCATATAGTAGGGAATCTCTTCCTTGAATTTGTTGACGAAATAGGGCCGTTCGGGACGGGGGCCGACGAGACTCATATCCCCGCGAAGAACGTTAATGAATTGGGGCAATTCGTCAATATTGTACTTGCGGATGAAGCGTCCGATCTTGGTGGTGCGGGGATCTTTCGCCGTAGCCCATTTGGGGCCGGTGTTGCGTTCGGCGTGATCGATCATGGAGCGGAATTTATACATGTTGAAGGTGCGCCCGTCGTTGCCTACGCGTTCTTGGACAAAGAAAATCGAACCTTTGGAATCGAGTCGGATGAGAATGGCGATGATCGCCATCAACGGCGCCGAAACGACCAACGCCACGCTGGAGATGATGATGTCGATCAGGCGCTTGGCCAACCAGCCGGTGTTGTTGAACGCTAACGGCGTTTCGCCGAAAGGAATAGTGGGCATCGCCTTGATTTCCTGAAAATCGATGAATTGGCATAGGTGATCGTAGAGTTCGGGAATCACGCGGTAAGGCGCGTTATGGACGGTGCATATTTTCATGATTTGGAGAACGGATTGAGGATCGTCGGGAGACATGGCGATTACGATATTGTCCACCGATTCTTTACGCAGAATCTTTGCTAATTGTTTTTTGGAACCAAGACAGGGAATGAGGGCTTGGCTGCGATCCGGTTCGTCTTCCGTGGAGACGTAGCCGAGAACCTGGAATTGCGATCCGTGATGTTCCTGCAATTTTTGGTTGATTTCCTGGCAACGCCATTGCGGTCCGACAAGAATGGTTTTAAAGAAGATAATGCCTTTTCTTATCATGAAAAATTGCAGCCGCTTTAGGAGATCGTGCGCGATTACGATTCCCACGCATGTAATAGGAATGGCGAGGGCCACGGTGAGGCGCGAATAGGAAATGCCCCGGTAATTGAAGAGTATGGCCATGATAAAAATGTACGTAACCAGAATAGCGAGCAATAGCGCTCCCGCCTGAACGTTGCGATCCAATCCCACTCGCCGTTCGTAGAATCCGAAATGAGCGAAGATGAGAACGGATAAGAGGGCGATGATGACGGCTAGGAGCAGATAGGAAGCGAATTCCGGTATATAAGGAGGGGATGGAGGCGGAACCAATAAGAAAATCCCCGTATAGAACCGGATGAAATAAGCCGATATAAAGGCGGAAACAAATACGCACAAATCGGCAGCAATAAGAAGGATGAGCGGAATTATATACTTGTCTTTTATGAACATCCCCGATCCGATCAGGTTTGTTTTTTTGAGCGTCGATATCCCATTCATTTCCGTAAAATGTTTTTTCCCCTCAACTCGCATTTCGTTTCGGACATTATATCGGAAATCACTGCTACGCTATCGCCAATTCAGGTAAAAATAAAGATGGATTCCCTAAAAAAAATTAAATCCAGAAAACCGAGTATGAGAAAAATCTTCCCATTCCGGAATGAAAATAATATATCAGAAACCAAGAACTTGTCAATGATAAAACAACAAAATTCAAAGAGTTAGCAATTTGGCGTCTTAAAAAGGAATCCAAAGCGGCTTTTGGGGGGAACGCGGGGAAGATTTTAATAAAATTTCGGGGCACTCCCAGGCTTCCGATGCTCCTCTATTAATATCGGAAAGGCCAATCAAGTACCCCGAAACTTTGCGTCATAAAGAAAAAAAATCCCTCATTCTCCCTGCACGTCAAGAACCGCTGTCGTCGCCTCCTTCGCGGCAGTGATGGAATGCTTGTTTTTCCTTTAGCCGTTTTTTCAGGAGCGATTCATCAACCCTGAGCGGAAAAAAAGAGAAGAAGCGTAATCCCGTTTATTATAACATGCGAGACAATTTTCTATATCATAACTTTCGTCGCCGGAAAAGGTTCGTGAAGAATCCTTTTTAAAATAGCTGAGAATGAATTCGCTATTTTGGCGATATACGATAGATCCGTTGGATCGTCTAATCCAAGCATCGCCCTTTCCTAAATATAGTATAGCGAACCTTTGAAAAACGATCGAATTTTTTTGCGTCTCGGCGGCGAATTTGTTGGAAATCTATGGGCGAACCGGCGTAACTCCATATAGAATCAACCGTTGATTTTTTCTTTTATTCGGGTTTTTTTATGGAAATGCAACTTTTTCTCCTTCTCCCGCGAAAGACTTTTTGAAAGATGAATGTTAAATGATGATCGCCGCCGCCAAATTGCAGACATCCATAGAAATCGATGAGGATCGGGAAATCCTGCTCCGGACGGCCCAGGGCGATGATAGCGCTTTTGCATTACTGACGGAACGGTATTCCGGACGCGTTTACGGCTTTCTGAAACGGATGGTTTACTCTGCCGAAGACGCGGAAGATTTGACGCAAGAGACCTTTTGCGAGGCGCATAAAAATCGAAGAAAACTGCGGACGGACGTTAGCCCCTTGCCTTATCTGTTCACTATTGCCCGCCGCAAGGCCATCTCGCTGATTCGCTGGCGTAAGGTGCGGCGCATCGTCCTGCCGTTGATGGACGAGCATGAAGCGGCGGAGCCGGACGCTGGAGAGACGCCAAGAGACCGGATGCACGAAAAGCGGAAAGAAGAGATCGTGGAAAAAATCCTTGCGACGTTGAAGCCGGCGAAAAGGGGCGTTTTGATTCTGCGCTATTTCGAAGGATTGTCTTATCGCGAAATTTCTTCCGTCATAGGAAAGCCGGAAGCGACGGTCAAATCCATCGCCTATCGGGCGGAAGAGGAACTGCGGTCGAAATTATCCGATCTGCGGCTTTACGAATAGAGGCGAACTATGAGACCCGTATGCCATTCCATCCGAAAACAATTGTTATTCTTCGTCGAAACCCGTCTAGGAAAAACTGGCGTTCTGGAGGAAAAACAACAGCGCGAGATCGAAGCGCATACGGCGGAATGCGAAGCCTGCCGCCTGGAAGCGGAGCGCATAGCCGCTCATTTGAACTTCTTACAGACGCTGCTTCCTCCAACCGTTCCGGCGCTGTTGGCGGCGAAATGCCTGGCGGCGGCGGAAAGAACGTCCCGCAAGCCGTATCGCCGTTTCTCTCTGGTTACGGCGGGCGCGGCGGCGGCGATTTTGCTCGCCGTCTTTGCGGCGGGATTATGGATAGGCAATGGGATGAAGAACTATTCTCCCGCTCCCAACGCCTTCGCGTCGTTGGTCAAGGTTCAAAACGGCTTGCTCGATCAATTGGAAACGCTTCTGCGTAAAGAAGGCGACGCGGAATCGCAAGATTCCTTCGCCGCCTGGCAATACCCTATAGAACAGGTGAGATATTCGTCTCAAGTGATCGAAGCCTACTACAAGCAAAACCAGGGAAACCCCGTCGCCCAGCGCGGATTCTGCGAAGCCATCTATCAAAATATCCGTACGCTGGCCGGGCTGTGCGCTTCCTTGGAAAACGAGAAAGAATCCGCGCCGTCCGGCGCGGGTTTAGGAACGGCGAAAAAGAAAGACATCGAAATCTAACCGGATCCGGCGGCGTCTTCTTTTCTTTTTATATACCGCTTCCCCAGCGGAAAATAGCGGGGCTTTGTCGATGATTCCTCTCGTCCTTCTCCTCTCCCGGAGGGCGTAGAGATGCGATCGTGGAATGCGAAGTAATGAGGCGGGAGAACAATTCTTCACTCGATTATTAAATAGGAGGACGAACATGTTGAAAAATAAAATAATTCCAATCGTCATTGCGGCTTTTCTCTTCGGCTTGCCCTGCGGAATTTCCCCGTTGGCGGAAGAGGTTTCCACGGAATCGATCGGCGAAACGACCGATGAAATCAGCGAAGCCATAAACGCCCAAATGGCTCAAGTTCGAGAACAGACGAAACAAGTCAAGGAAAAGATGAAAGCGGTAAAGGGGCAAAAAGAGAACGTCAAAAAGGCGATGGAGAAGTTTATAGAGGAAATGAGGAAACACAAATTGGATTTCTCCGACATAGCCGAGAGCTTATCCAATATGGCGATAGAAATTCCCGAAATCGTTATGGAAATTCCTCCCATTCCTCCCATCCCGCCCATAAAAATGCCGAAAATGCCCTATGTGCCTCCTATAGGCGGCATTAACTCTTCTTTGAAGGATTTCAAAGGCGAAACCGTAGCGAAGAAATTCGATAAAACTTTCGAGACGAACGAAAAAACTCGTCTCATTGCGCATGGCCCCTTCGCTTCTCTCGTCATCGTCCCGGCGGAACCGGGTCAAAGCCTGCGCGCCGAAGTGGAATTAATCGCCGGGGCGCCGGATAAAGATGAAGCGCAGAAGCTGCTCGATGAAATGGAGGTTTCTTTCGAATCGAAAGACGATGAGCTGACGATAACGGCGCCGCCGATGAAAGACCATACCAAAGACGACAACCAAAGGATTAAGGCGTGCAAGGTTAAGTTATTCGCGCCGGCGTTGGCGTCGATTGAATTGAAGAATCAATTCGGCGACGTGCTGATCGAAAGCGTCTCGACGAATATCCAGTGCGAAAACGAATTCGGTTCTCTTGACGTGAAGAACGTACGGGGCGAGCTGGATTTAAAGAACAAATTCGGCTCCTTGATTGTCGTCAACCATATCGGCGACGGCAAATTGCGCTGCGAATTCGGCGGCCCCACCATCGACGGCTGGTCGGGCAAAATGGACTTGGACGTGCAATTCGGCCAATCGGACATCTCAGGCTTGACGAAGGAAGCGGAAATAAACGGGAAATTCTCCTTCGGCGCCGTGAATCTGAAACTGCCGACAGATTATGCGGGTGAAATTAAAGCGTCAGCCAGCATGGGTTCCATCAAAGCGCCGGAAGGATTGAAAGAGAAAAAAGAGATGATGTCGAATAGCGTATCCGGCGTCATCGGCGAAGGCAAAGGCCGCATCAACCTTAAATGCAGTTTCAGCGAGGTTACGATCGTGAAGGAATAGCCAACTTGCCTTATTATAAAAAAGAGGTTGGGTGGCAAGGGCAAAAGTTGTTTTTGCCCTTGATTAAAAAGAGATCATTGCCGAAGGGGCGCGGCTATCGCGCCCCTTCCTGTTTATCCCGGTTAAGCATCCGCGAATAACTGCTTAGTTGAACATCAGGTTTTCACTTTCATTCTTTTCATATATTCTTATAGATAGAGTCTGTTGCGGGAGGAATGACGAACGGACCGGATGCCGGAAAGGAGAAGAGGCCATGAGACGGCTATGCGGATTCACCTTGATCGAACTTCTGGTCGTGG
>JBFMBP010000081.1 GCA_040755155.1 Candidatus Omnitrophota bacterium
GCGGAAATCGAAGCGATGCGCTACGAACCGAATCGTATTGCATTTCAATACGCCGCCAGCGAACCGCAATGGCTGCGTCTCGCCGAATGGGATTATCCCGGCTGGAAGGCGGAAGCAACGCTGGAAAGTGAGGAGATAATGACGCTGCCGCGCATTGCAACTCATGAAGGACTACGCGTCTTGCCATTGCCCGCAAAAACGCGGGAGATAAAGCTTACTTATGTTGCTCCCCAGAGCGGATGGCTGCTCTCCGCCGCCGCAAGTATCCTCTTTTTAATACTGCTTTCCCTAGCGATCCTTCTGCAAACCAACCGCTTCTTCCCCCTCTTATCGCGATTGATGGGGAAGTATTATTAAAGTGAAGGTTTGGATTATGTAGTTAGAGGCTTTGAGAAGAAAATTTGGAATTTAAAAAAAGAAAGGGCGCAGAACCGATGATTGTCCGAGTAGTTGTCGAAAAAGACGGCGCCTTGAAAGTGAAAGATCCTGAACATTTAAATGGTTTGGAAGAACTTAATTTAGTCGCCGATGAAGAAACAGACGAGTCCCGCAATGAAACGAATTGGCCGGAACTGTGAAAAGCCTTAGATGCAGTGGACCGCCTTGGCATCTCGCCGCGCAGCCATGAAGAAATTCTGCAAGAACTACGGGAGTTTTGTGAAGGATGAATCCCCTCCGTCTAACCGTCAAGCAAGTTTTTCCATTATATAAAAGAGATTCTAATTTTTCTGGACGACCAACATAAGAGATTGGAATTCTCGGTATTATTATCCCTCACTTCCTCTCCGCCAAAATCTTCATTTCGTCCAATCGGCATTCGCGGATGCGGCCTTCGGCCAGCCGGACGTTGACGGTGTTCTTGACGTAGTTCATCTCCATGACTGCGCCTTCGCCTTCCGGCGTTTGTACGCACGTTCCGGCGTTGGGAAATTCCTTGCGCGCTTTGACGTAATCGTCGGTTTCGTAAGCGAGACAGCACATCAAGCGGCCGCATAGGCCGGAAATCTTCGTGGGATTGAGGGCGAGGTTCTGCTCCTTCGCCATGCGGATCGTGATGGGATCGAACTGCTGCAGAAAGCGGGAGCAACACAATTCCTGTCCGCAGATGCCGAATCCGCCGGTCTTTTTGGAACGGTCGCGGACGCCGATCTGGCGCATTTCAATGCGCGTCTTGTAAACGGCGGCCAGATCTTTCACCAATTCCCGAAAATCGATGCGATGCTCCGCCGTAAAAAAGAAGCGCATTTTTTTGGCGTCGAATGAACGCTCCACGCCTGCCAGCGACATCGGCAGATCACGGGCGCGAATCTTATCCAGGGCGATGGCGTAGGCTTCGCGTTCGATGGCGCGATTCTCCCGCACGATTTCCATATCCTCCTTCTCCACCCGGCGCAGAACGAAGACTTCCGCTTCGGGGGGAAGGTCCTCTTGCCAGGCGTAAGCGGGAGTCTTAACCTTGGCGATCTCTTTATCCCCTTCGATATCGACCAGGCAGAATTCGCGTGGAAGCAGGGGGATCTCATCCTCTTTGAACCGCGCCACTACGCGCCGGTCGCGCACTTTGACGTCGATGACATTCATCTCTATTGACCTATCTTCTTATATGCAGAAACGTTATTTTTGTTACTTTTTCGAGCCGCCGTCCTTCGCTTACGCGTTCGTGGATAACCCATAAATCTATTACGCGGACGAATCGTCCCTTACGCCATATGATAACCGCACTCGCCGTACATATCAAATCGATCCCTCTCATTCCATGCGAAAAGATGTCCGGAGAGTGGAATCGTTCTCTGGACGAACGCCTCTCCTTGGCTATAATCCTCTCCATTCATGTCTCGTTACCATGCGTCAAGGTACTCATTTCGAAATGTTTCAATTAGAATAAGACAATTAGCAAAACGGTATGCCGATTATGAGCCTCTACGATCCCCATATAACGCAGGAACAGAGCCTGCGCTCGTCCAGCCGGGTGTTGAAGTACCACCTCACCTCTCTGGGATGCCCCAAAAACCTGGTGGAGAGCGAAGAGATGATGGCTAAACTGTCTCTCTCCGGCATGGTTCTGGTGCACGATCCAGAAGAAGCGGATTTATTGGTGCTCAATACCTGCGGCTTCATCGGCCCCGCCAAAGAAGAGGGAATAGCCGCCCTCTTGGATTTAATCCAAATACGGCAAAACAATCCCGCCCAACGACTCGTCGTGGTGGGCTGCATGATCCAGCGCTACCGTCAGGAATTTCAAGAAGAATTTCCCGAAGTGGACGCTTTTATTGGTGTGAACGATAAAGAATCCTTCCTACAAGTAGCTTGGGAAGCGTTGGGCCGGAAGCCGCTCAATACGATTCCATCCCATCCCTACGCTCCCCGCTTGTTGACGACGCCGCCTCACATGGCTTACTTGCGCATCTCGGACGGCTGCTCCCACACGTGCAGTTTCTGCGCCATTCCCATTATGCGGGGAAAACTGCGTTCGCGTCCCATGGAAGAGATTCTCTTGGAAGCGAAGTCGCTGGCGGCAGGCGGCGCCAAGGAATTGGTAGTCATTGCCCAGGATACAACTTCTTACGGCAGGGATTTATACGGCCATGCCGCCATCGCCGATCTTCTGACCAAGATGGAGCCGATTCAGGGACTCGAATGGATCCGCTTGATGTACGTCTATCCTCATTTGGTGGATAAGCGCCTGGCCGCCGTATTCGCCTCCAGCCGCAAATTGGTTTCCTATCTGGACATTCCCATTCAGCACGGCGATCCGGAAATGCTGGAAATCATGAGGAGAAGCTCGTCGGACAAGCATATACGGCAGGCGGTGGATTTGATCCGCGCCGCGCGTACAGACATTTCGCTGAGGACAACGGTTATGGTAGGATTTCCCAGCGAGAAAAATCGGCATTTTCAAAATATGTTGAAATTATTGGAAGAGATCGATTTCGACCGCGTCGGCGTTTTTAAATATTCCCGCGAGGAGGGAACGCCATCGGCGGAACTGCCCGATCAGATTTCCGACCGTATCAAGGAGAAGCGCTGCTCCGCCTTGATGGATTGGGCTGCCGACCGCGCTCGCGCCAAAAACCAGCGTTTTGTCGGCGAGATTATGAAAGTATTGATTGACGCCAAAGCGGCGGAAGGCGGCGGCTATTGGGGACGCTACCAAGGTCAGGCGCCCGAAGTGGACGGCCAGGTATTCGTATGCGGCGGAAAAGCGGCTGTCGGAGAATTTGCGAACGTTCGCATCACGGAAGCCGACGAGGACAACCTCTACGGCCACATCAACGCCGATCTTAAAATTTACAATGACAAGCCATAGCCCCAAGAAACCCCTATGCCCCGGTTGGAAGGGACTGCCCGCCGGTTTCGCCGCCGCTTCGCTGCTGCAAAAATTCGCCTATCTGCTGGCGACGACGTTTGGAACAGGCCATCTTCCCGCTTCCGGATCCTGGGGCGCTCTCATTGCCTGGGCCGTTCATTCCTTCCTTTTTCCCAACGCCTTCACCTTAGAAAACTGGCCCGCCGCGCTGGCGATCCTTCTCGCCGTCATCCTGATCGGAATTTGGAGCGCGGAAGTTGTGGAACGTTTTTCGGGCGTCAAGGACGATTCCCGCATCAATATCGACGAGGTTGCGGGCTATTGCCTGGCGATTCTCTTTCTTCCTCCCGGCCTGAAATACACTATCCCCGGCTTCGTTCTATGCCGCATCTTCGACATTATCAAGCCGCCTCCCGCCCGCCGCCTGCAAGACCTTCACGGAGGCGTCGGCATCATGATCGACGATCTCATCGCCAGCCTCTACGCCTGCGCCGCGATGCATCTTATAGCGGCGTTTTTCATGAATTAACCTTGTAGGGTGAGATCAAAGCGAAGCGTAGCCCACCCTTCTCTCTAATCCAGTTTGTAAAGTTTACTCGAACGCCTCTTCAATAGGCGGTTCGGCTTGCGGATTGAATTCTTTATAGTCGAATCCGAATAATTTCACGATCGTCGCCGCCGCCGAGCTGTAGTAATAAGGCTTGGTATTCGACAATTCCCCTTTATCAGGAGAGTCCGGACCGATGACGGATATCCATACGTTTTCAGAACCGGGGGTTTTGGCGTTGTGATCCACCCAATCCTCTTCCGTATTGCCGCGTCCATGATCCGTGAGGATCACCAGGCTGGTTTGTCCGCGATATTCGTCCAAAGATTGCAGGGTAGTCCATAATTCCTGTAAGAAGCCGTCGAAATAATGGGCGGCGAAGCCGTAGCGATCGTATCGTCTTTCATGCGACCAGTCGTCGGTTTCGCCGAGAGCGGCGTAGAGGAAGCGCGGCTTGTAGGCTTTGAGAAATTCCAACGCCAATCCGCCCGTCACCGCATCGAAGCGCACCGTATCCCAAGGCGACATGATCTGGAATTGGATATGGTTCAAAAATTTCATGCCTTCCGTCAGCAGGCGATCGGGCATGGCTTCGTAACCCGCGTTAATGAAGATCGAGCCGTCCTCATGCGTGGCGATGCCATTAAAAACGTTCCACGATCCGAAAGCAGCGATTCCGGTTTCGCCCAGTTGCAATTTCTTCTTCAGATAATCCAATACCGTTGGCGCCGGATTGGGAACCAGGTCGTTGCTTTTGATCTTCTCTTGCGGCTGCCCCGTCAAAATTTCCGCATAGCCGGGATAGGAAAATTTATGTTCGTTTTTAACGCGGACAACGCTGTTTTTCGCTTGGTTTCCCAGAATAACGCCCTGCTTGGCCAGTTCCGTCCATAAGAAGGGTAGCATCGCCTCGCGCCGTTTTTCGGGAGTATCCCGCCAGTATTTCGCCTTGAATTCGTCGAGACTTTCGATGCCCGATTTCTTTTGATTGTCGATCAAAAGCGGATCGGCTCCGCCGAACATTTCCTGCACGCGCAAGCCGTCCACCGTAACCAATATGACGTTTTTCGTATGAAGGGGCGCGCTCTGGGCCGAAAACGAGAAAACCAGAAAAGCAGCGAACAATAAAATACCTGATAAAAAGCGTAAGAATTGGTTGGCCACCATGCGATATCACCTCGAAATTCGTTTGGATTGAAAAACGATAGTTCGTTTCTATTTGAATACTCCCATCGAAAGATTTATTCAACGTTAGGATTTCGATAAATCATGATTTTTCCACTTTACGGTTTGGCCACATTCTAAAATCGATGATTTTCGCATCCCAGCCTTGAAAGGCTGGGCTATTATCAAATGCCCCTTTAAAGGGGCAAACGACAATAGCTAGCCGTTTCAACGGCGGGTTAATTTTCTATCCTTAAAATATCTGAGGCTCTTGCAAAATTCATAAAATCCGCTTTTTTAATTCTCCCCCCAAGATTGGGGGGAGTTAGAGGGGGGTTGATTTTAATAGACTTAGAACAACCCCCTCCTAACCTCCCCCAGGCTTGGGGGAGGAATAATGGAATTTTGCAAGAGGCACGATCTAATAAAAAAAATCTTAAAAAATGCAAAATTGAGTTGACACTCTGTAATAATTGTCCTAGTATTCATAGTACAATGATAATCACAATCGATATGTCCAATCCGAAGGCGACGTACTTGCAGATCGTCGATTGCATCCGCAGGGCCATCGCCACGGGCGCTCTGAAGCCGGGGGATCAACTGCCGACCATCCGGGAGGCGGCGGTTCAGGCCCGCGTCAACCGCAATACGGTGAGCCGGGCTTACCTGGAGTTGGAGCATCTGGGGCTGGTCCGTCCACGGCAGGGATCAGGCTGTTTCGTTACGGACGCAGGCCCCAACCTGGAACGAAAAGAACGCCTGAAGGCGCTGGCGCGCATAACCGATGAGCTGGCGCTGGAAGCCTATCATCACCAAATTCCCCTCGAACAAGTCATCGAAATGCTGCGCAAGAGCGCGGGCAAATTGGGCAAGGAGAGCGAACATGAATGATTTCGCCATCGTTACGGAAGGGTTGGGACGCAAGTTCGGCGCCCGTTGGGCGGTTCGCCATCTCGACCTGAAGGTTCCTCAAGGCGCCGTCGTCGGCCTGCTGGGTCCCAACGGTTCCGGCAAAACGACGACTATCAACATGCTGATGGGGCTGTTGCCGCCCACGGAAGGAAAAATCCAGGTTTTGGGGATGAATCCGCAAAAGGACGATGTCGCCATCCGCCGCAAAACGGGCTACGTCCCCGAAATTTACGGATTTTACGAATGGATGAAAGTAGACCAACTCGTCGCTCTGGTCGCGGCCTATCATCCCGATTGGAATTGGACGCTGTGCCATTCGCTGAAATCGGAATTCAAGCTGGACGGCGACATGGCGGTCAAAGGCTTATCCAAGGGAACAAAAGCCAAGCTGGCGCTGCTGTTGGCGCTATCCTTTGAGCCGCCTATGTTAGTCTTGGACGAGCCGACGGGCGGCCTGGATCCAGCGGCGCGGCGCAATTTCATCGAAACCATTTTGGGGCAATATCAGGACGCGGGCAAAACCATCCTGGTCTCTTCCCACTTGTTGAACGAGTTCTCCGGCTTGTTGGATCACGTCGCCTTTGTCAAAGAAGGCCGCATCGAGATGGCTTCCCGGCTGGACGAGCTGCATCGGCGGACGAAGCGGGCGCGGCTGATTTTCGATGAAGGCATCCCCAGCCATATCAACTTCCCCGGCGCCATCGCCGTCAAGAAAAACGGGCGGGAAGCGCTGGTTACTTGCCGCGATTTCGATCCGGAAAAAACGCCGGGCGAATTGAAGCA
This sequence comes from Candidatus Omnitrophota bacterium, assembly GCA_040755155.1. Lineage (NCBI taxonomy): Bacteria > Pseudomonadati > Candidatus Omnitrophota > Candidatus Omnitrophota bacterium. Next base: position 6,714 of record JBFMBP010000081.1, read on the forward strand.
ATCCGGCGCCTCCAACATCATCATCGAGGAAATGACGCTCGAAGATATCTTCGTCGATTTGGTGGGATCATGAATACGAAATCTTACGCCATCTTTCGCAAGGATTTTCATCTGCTCGCCGTAATGATGCTGGGCGCGCTGGGAATGCAGGCGGCGATCTTGATTTTCGTTCCCGTCATGAATTCGCTGACCCATTTGCCACACGGGATGGGATTGTATTCCGATTTTGCCGTATACAACTGGTTTCCCAAAGTGCAGGTTATTGTCGGCATCCTGTTCGCTCTCGTCGCCGCCGCATTTTGGTCCTGCGAGGAGCGGGCGGGGCAGCACGATTGGTTTTTGCGCCGGCTACCCGTCTCGCGCCGCCGAGTCTGGGGGGAGAAGACGGCGGCGGGGCTGAGCGTCGTTGGACTAGCCCTGATTATCAACGTTCTATGGTTTTATGTTTTTCTCCTCCTCGGGGTAAGGATCTGGTCCACGGAGGATCATATCTTCGCTTATCTCTTAGTTTACATGACGATCGCCTATTTCATTGGCCTGCCTTTATCGCGCATTCTATCCCAATCCATCGGCGTCATCTTGTCGGGAATGGCGATCATGTGCGTCGTCATGATTATAGGCGGGGGCAGTCAATGGATCGATGACATTATAAAAAATCCTTATGCATCCTACCAGTATGCATCCCATTATTTTTCCCAATTCCTAAGCATCTTGACTATTGTTCTGGGAATTGGATGGCTAATTGCTATCCGCTATAGGAAGATCAACCAAAACATTCCACCTAGACGATTTTGGTTCCTAGTACGAAAGCAAGCGAAAGAAACAATTCTTTTCTCAGTCTTAATATTGGCTTACCTAGCTTTATTCGTCATGGCATCTATTGCGTTTTGGCAAGATAAGCAACCTGAATTTTTACCTATCGCTTTTTTTATTGGATTGCTTCTATCGGCTGGCTTAGGGGTCAACCTTTACAGCGCCAAAGAGAAGGAAGGAACCGGCTGCGTCCTCTATCACCATCCCATCTCCCGCAGTGAAATTTATTGGGTGAAGTATCTTTATGGATTGGCATTAGCCAGCGTTATCGCCATTTTAATTACGGCGGCGTATTACTTGTCATTTTTGTCTGGAAATTCAAGTATTCATCTACCCGATACTTATCGTTTTGAAAATGCAGGTGGTAAATGGGGATTTATCTCATATATTATCAATTATGGTCCGGCGCGATGGAGATTGATTCCTTACTTCTTTCTGTTCGGATTAATTCCCTATCATTGCGGGATATTGACTGTGCACGCTGTGCGTAATTCCATTTACGCTTTTTTCGAAACGATCTTGGCTATAGCGGGAGTTTTGTTTGTATGCTCTTATCTGCAATTCTTCAAAATTATCGCCGCATTATTTGCTTTTCAGCGAACGAGCGATTTCAGTTATCATCTTCTTTCCTCCATTTCATTCTTCCCCTGGATACTATTTCTAATGCTGGCGGCGCTGGCGTTGGCGGGGTGCATGGCGGCCAACGACCGCCATCTTTTAACCAGCGGAACTTTCAAACGCCATATAGCCATAGCGCGGCTCTATTTCGCCGCCCTCGCCATCGTCGTCATCCTCGTAAAGACAGGCTGGAAAGATTTGTTCTACCTCCTTACAAACATTGATATAGGCATAGGGTGAGGGGAATGATGAGTGATGAATGATGAATCTCAACTAAAACAATTCCCTCGCCCTCTGGATTGAATCACGAAATCACGAAAGAAAATAAAAACACGAAAAAAGCGAAAAGAAAAAAGATTGCATAGAAAATAGCGCCATAAAAGAATTGCTCCGAGGTATCCAATTCATCCGTGAAATCCGTGATTCAAAAATTTCGTGGAATTCGAGCCTTTTCGTGTTTTCGTGATTCGAAAACGCCGTAGGAAATAAAACGTCTCTTCAGTACTAAAATAATGGACGGGGCGCCAAGGGCAAGGTTGTTTTTGCCCTTGAACAATCCTTGAATTAACCAGGAGAAAAATCATGCAGCGGCCTTTGAATAGAATATTGGAAGCATCCATCGTTCTGGCAATTCTTCTTGTTGTCTTAAGCCAATGGTCAGACCGGCGCGAGCAGCGAATTCTACGCGAGCATTCCATCGAATGCGCAACGATGCTCAATCAGGCGATATGGGACCGCTTCGGCCCCGGCGCCAAAACGCCTTATATGGAATTGTTCGGCCAAAGCAATTCGCCCAATTCGTTTCGCGACAAAATCAACGAGTTTGAAAATTACGCTCAAAGCGTCGGCCAACCTTGGGGATTCGTCGCCGTTCCCGGCGCGCCGCAGGGATTTCAAGACAGATTGAACGTTGCGGCGGATATAATCGGCTGCGTTACGAAAGTTCTGGAGGGCGGCCCGTTTATCGCCGCTCCAAGCGAAATCTATTTTTCTACAAATGAATATGCCATTATGAATTTTTTGAGCGTACAACTTGTCAGCAAAGCGATGCAGCATTTGGCGTGGCGCAATTGGACCGGCGGCGATAAGGCGAAAGCGGTCGAATACGCGAAAGATAACGTTCGTCTCGGCGATTCGCTGCGATATGGACCAGCTCTTATCGAACAATTGATCGGCTTCGCCGTTAAAGGCATCGCTTTGAATTCCTTCAATGGCTTCGCCTGGACGGACCCGGGAAAAGAAGAGAACCGGCTAATCCTGCAAACCCTCATGGATTTGCATCCGGAAAATTGGGATGCTTCAACCAATTTGGAGTATCTCTTATTTCCTTTGACGGATTGGAATCCGCCCAATGAGAGTACTACGCCAAACGATCTTGCCGCTGCCGTTCTTTTACGTGAAGCGCCCGCAGATCCCCCAACCAAGGCGGCTTCGTTATTAAGGCAAGCGGGAATGATTCCGAAAAAGAAATTGCGTTTCGATCGAGTCGTTTCTTTGTTGGGGAAATGGACGACCAAGCCCGCCATGAAAAAACGCGCCAAGAAGCTGCCCGCCGTTTATTATAAAGAAGATGGATTTTTATCCGAACAAGCGGCGCATCGTTTCCCGCCGCTTCTCTACGCCGCTTCCCGCGTTTCGCAAGCTGCCTATAACAAGAATTACTTTTCCCGCATGGAATCCGTTAAGGGAAAAGCCCTGGCCTTAATCGGCGCCTATTGGGCGCGCTGCTACCGCGACGAACATAACGGCGTCTGGCCGACGAAAGAGGAATTCCGATCCCAATGCCCAGTGAAAGATCAAGTGGATATGCGAATTATTGAAGCGGCGAATACCGAGGCCTCCCATACTCTGCTTTGGATTAACAGTTATGTTTACAAATTATTGGCGCAACAATTCATGGTTTTTTTCAATCAAAGCAGGAATGACAAGGATTGCATTCCCGATCCCGATACTCCCGGACAATTTTATTTACGTTGCGTATTCAATAGTAATGAGGCAGGGAAGGAATATGTCGCCTGGAAGGTAGCCTGCATCAAAGCGTTCGCTCCCTTTGTCGAAAACGTAACTCTTAAGATGGGAAATGACTCTCCTTTTTGGAAGGATTACATTGATGCGTATGGAATTGGACATCCTGGATTTAATAACATGGCGGAAGCCCTGGCTATACAAATCAAGCTGCCCAAGAAAACCTATTGGATTTACCATCGAGGACCCGACGGCGTTTGGGACGATATGGGAGATATTTACGATCCATCCAATGGAACGAATAGCAAAGGCGACATCGTTCAACTGGCGGGATGGGAGTGAGAAAAGATAATTTTGAATTTTGAATTTTGAATTTTGAATTGTGTAGGGTGGGCTCAAAGCGAAGCGTAGCCCACCATCCTTTTTCATCTTTGCAATTTCAAAGGCAATTCCAAGCCGGATTTTTGTAGAAGTTCCTCGTTCGTCAGAATCTCCTTCGCGGGGCCGTCGGCGATGACGCTTCCCGAACTTAATAGGATCGCCCGGTTTGTGGTTTCGTAGGCAAGGTCGAGATCGTGGGTGGCGATGAGCAGCGTCTTGTCGCAGGCGTTCAGCCAATGGATGAGCGAGCGCCGCGCGCCGGGATCGAGGGCGCTGCTGGGCTCGTCCAGCGCCAGAATCTCCACATCCATCGCCAGCACTGTCGCCAGCGATACGCGCTTTTTCTCGCCGCCGCTGAGATGAAAGGCGGAACGCTTCTCGAAGCCTGTCATCCCTACTTGCTCCAGCGCCTCGCTCACCAGCCGCCGCACGTCCTCGGCGGGCAGGCGCATGTTGAGCGGACCAAAAGCCACGTCGTCGAAAATCGTGGAGCAGAAGAGCTGATCGTCGGGGTCTTGAAACACCAAACCAACCCGGCGGCGGATTTCATGCAGGTTGGATGCAACGACGGGAATCCCGAATATTTCCACCGCTCCATCGGCGGCCAACACCCCATTCAACAAAGTCAACAAAGTCGATTTCCCCGCGCCGTTGGGGCCGATCAGCGCGATTCGCTCTCCAGCGGCGACATCAAAGGAGACTCCCTTCAACGCCCGCGCGCCGTCGGGAAAGGTGAAACTCAAGTTATGCAATCGAATCGCTGGCGTCATAGAATCACAGTAATATTTTTAACATTTTTGAACCACGAAACCACGAAAAGTCGCGAATTCCACGAAATTTTCGCATCACGGATTTCACGGATGATTTTTGGATTCCACGGAAAAATGGCAATTCCACGGGTAAAACAGGCGTCTCGCCTGTATTTCTTTCGCGACTTCGCGATTCAAAAAGCATAAACTTAACGTCTATCCAAAATGCCGTAATCCTAGTCATCCTTTCATCCTGACCATCATGATTCAGACAAATATAAAGGAACAGTATTATAATTCAATAAGCCAAATCCGAAACGCCATTGCGGCGAGGGCAACCAGCGCCGCAACAACGACGTCCCGCGCCGCGAGCGGCTGATCGTCTAGTTCGACGATGGTTCCGTCGAAGCCGCGGGCGCACATGGCCTGATACATCCTTTCGCCGCGCTCATAGGAGCGCAAAAAGAGAACACCCGCCAGTTGCGACAGGCTCTTCCATTGCAGGGAAAGGGAAGGGTAGATGAGCCGCGACCGCCGCGCCATCAGCATCCGTTCTTTTTCATCCGTGATTACGAATAGATAGCGATAGGCGACTGACAGAGCGTCGGTAACGATGCGCGGCGCTCCGAACGACTGTAAACCTTTAAGCAATCGATGAAACGGCGTGGTGAGGTTGAGAAATACAGTGGAATAAATCGCCAGCGTTCCTTTTAGGAAGATGTTGAGAAAAAGCCGAAAACCCTCCTCCGTGATGATGACGGGCAAAGGGCCGATGGAAAAACGCCATCGCGGCGCCCCCGGTTTGAAAAAGGGAATGAAGATCGTAATAACAAGTAAAAAGGGAATAACTTTCAATCCTTTAGCGGTTATATGCCGAATAGGAACGCCTGTGGAAATCAAAGCGGCGGCGAGCAAAACGGCGTAAAACAGAAACGCCCATTCCTGTCCCGGTCCGATGGTAACAAGAGAGAAAATGAAAATGACGGTCATCGATAGTTTGGCGCCGGGGTGCATCCGATGAAAAAAACTATGGCCGTAGCTGTGATGATCGAGAAACTCATGCTTCATGAGGCGAGCCGTCCGAAGCGGCGTTCTTGCGGGATTTCAGCAGGCGCGCCATCCCATAACCGCCGAAATAGAGAATCAGGGTTCCCACGAATCCAGCGGCGGACGTGGCGAGTTTTTCCGAGGAGATGCCGGGCATGGCGTAGTCGGGAATCATCGGCGGCGTCATCGGCCCTTCAGCGGCTTTGGAGAGAAAACCATGATCTTCCGCCACCCGCTCCAGCCCGTCCGGAGACGGAGAAGCGAAGGGGGATAGAACGACGGCTACGAATAAAGCCAATCCCAAACCGATGAGAATTTCCGACTTCTTCATGATGACGCCTCCAATGGACGCGAGGCGGCCAAATCCGGCCGCAGCGCCAAGACGGCGCTAACGACAAAGGTGGTAATAATCGCCTCGCCGATGCCGATGAGCGCATGAACAGCCAGCATCGCTTTCAAAGCCAACAACGTGGGGTAAGTTCCCGAAAAACCCAATTCCAAAGCGCAAGCGCCCGAAGCAAGAACGACGGAAAGCCAGGAAGCGATGGCGATGGAGGCGAAATAGCCGGTTTTGCCGGAAAATTGACTGGAACATAACTTGAAAATCAAATAGCCCAATCCGGTTCCGATAACCGCCATATTGATAATATTCGCACCCAAAACAGCGACGCCGCCGTCTTGGAAAAGGAAGCATTGCGCGAATAAAACCAGCGAAATAACCAAACTCCCCAGCCAGGGGCCGAGGAAAACGGCGGATAGTACGCCTCCCAAAAGATGCCCGGAGGTTCCAGCCGCTACGGGAAAGTTGATCATCTGGGCGGCGAAGACGAACGCGCACATAATTCCGGTCAATGGAACGGTTTTTTCTTCAAAATGCTGCTGGCATTGCCTTGCCGACAGTATGACGGCGCCTGCGGCGGCGGCGTCGCAGACAGCCCAAACGGGAACGATCAATAATCCATCCGGTATGTGCATAGCTGCCTCCGCCTTGGCTTGGATTTGGATGCCGAATCTTCATCTATTAAAATTATAAGATGAATCCGGCGCCAAACCCAAGCGCATGAACTGGGAAAATATGATTTTTTTTATTTTTTTCATATTTTACCCAAATTCAAGGTAAAGGAAAAGGCGACTGTGGGACGGGGAGACAGGGAGACGGGGAGACAGGGAGACGGGGAGACAGACGGGGTGGCAAAGGCAAGACGAAGTCTGCCTTTGAATTACTCAAGGGCAGGCTGACGCCTTGCCCTTGCCACCCCGTCCACAGTCCCACAGTCTCAAAGTCTCTGCCGCATAGCCCGCAACTGTTTCATGACGTTATTGGCGCCCCGTCCGAAGTAGTCGTACAGCTTTAGATATTCGCTATAAATCGCCGAATATTGTTTATGCCGTTCCGCCGAGGGCGTGAAGGCATTGCGTTGCAAGCGCGCCATTTTTTGCGCCGCTTCCTGGGGCGAATCGTATCCCCCTTGCGCCGCTCCGGCGGCGACGGCGCCTAGAATCGCGGCGCCCAAAGCGCAGGTTTCCGCCGAATCGGCGATATGAATGGCGCGACCCGTTACGTCGGAATAGACTTGCATGAGCAGCCGGTTGCGTTTCGGCAAGCCGCCGCATGCGTACAGTTCGGCGATGGCGATGCCGGATTCCTCGAAAGCGTCGATAATCCTTCGCGTGCCGAAGGCGGTGGCTTCGATAAGCGCCAGGTAAATCTCTTCGGGCTTGGTAGTGAGGGACATGCCCAAGAGCAAGCCGGAAAGTTCCGCATCTACTAAGACCGAGCGGTTTCCGTTCCACCAATCCAGCGCGATCAATCCGCTTTGGCCGGGCGCTAGTTTGACCGCTCGTTCCTCTAAAACCTGGTGGGGAGAGAGGCCGCGCTTCTGCGCTTCCTCGTAGACGGAATGCGGCGCGCAATGCTCCATATACCAAGCGAAGATGTCGCCGGTGGCGGGCTGTCCCGCTTCGTAGCCGTAAAATCCGGGTAGAATTCCATCCCTTACGCAGCCGCACATCCCATCCACTTTCATTTTTTTATCGGAGAGCAACATATGGCAGGTAGACGTACCCATAACCATCAGCATCTTCCCCGGCTCCGTCACTCCCGTTCCCGGCACGGCGGCGTGCGCATCGATGATGGCGACGCCGACGGCGGTTCCCGCTTTGAGGCCCATGAGTTGAGCCGCCGCTTTCGTCAGTTCTCCCGCCTTGCCGCCCAGAGAACGGATATCCTTTGTCAATTTCGTTCCGATGATTTGGCCAAGTTTGGGATGCAGCGCAGCGAGGATTTCCTGTTTCAAGAATCCCTCGTCCATATCCCACATTCCCTTATACCCGGCCATGCAGGAACTGCGCGCTTCTTGCCCGCACAGCTGCTCGACGATCCAGTCGCCGCCTTCGATGAAGCGCGCCGCCGCGTCGTACATCGCTTCGTCTTCGTCAAGCGCTTGGAAGATTTTGGGAAAGATCCATTCGGAAGACATCTTGCCGCCGTAACGTTCCAGGATGGGATCACCCATATTCTTGATCGCCTGAGTTATCCGGTCGGCTTCCGGCTGAGCGGCGTGATGTTTCCACAATTTAGGCCAGGCATGAGGGCGATGGGGGAATTGGCGGCATAGAGGCGCACCATTCGCGTCCACGGGAAGCACGGTGCAGGAAGTGAAATCGACGCCGATGCCGATCACATCTTCGGGGGATGCGCCCACCGCTATCATGACGGCGGGGACGGTGATTTTCATAGTTTGAATCCAATCGTCCGGGTCTTGCAGCGCCCAGTCCGGTTCCAGCGCGGTTCCGTCGGGCAAGGTTTCGTCCATTACGCCGCGGGCGTAAGCATAAACCTGCGTGGCCGCTTCGGCGCCGGTTTCTATGTCAACCAGTAGAGCGCGGCCCGATTCGGTGCCAAAATCGATTCCAAGAGCGTATCGCTTCGTCATGAGATTCTCCTTCTCTCCCTTTGGATTCGGAACTTACTATAGCAAAAGAGAACGGCGCGGGACAATATCCACAGCGGATGGCAAAGAAAAGGATGGCGATTTATATTAACGCCGAAGAGCGGATCGCGCATCATAAAAAACAATCGTTATGATATAATAAAAAAATCCTGATTCGATGATTCCGCCTGGGGTGAACGATGCCGCCGAAAATTCTTATCGTGGATGACGATGACTCCATACTTAGATTATTGGAAATGCACTTAGGAAAATTGGGGTATCGCACGCATTGCGAGTCGAGCGGAGCCGGGATGCGGACGGCGTTGCTTGAAGACGATTTCGATGCGGTGCTTATGGATTTTAACCTTCCCGACGGCAACGGCATCGCCTTTATCCAGGAAGTGCACGAAACCGCGCCCGATTTGCCGGTAATTATCATCACCGCCCATAGCAGCATCGAACGAGCGGTGGACGCCATGCGCAAAGGCGCTCACGATTTTTCTCCCAAGCCCATCGATTTCAACCGCCTCGCGGTTTCCGTCAAGAACGCCGTCGAATGGTTCGCCCTTAAACGTAAAGTCGCCAAGTTGGAACGATCCAAGAAAAGCGGCCTCTGCGGCCTCCTCGGCGGCAGCCCCGAAATGCAGGTGATTTATCGCATTATTGAGAACGTCGCTTCCAGCAAGGCGCCGGTTTTGATAACTGGCGAAAGCGGAACCGGCAAGGAACTCGCCGCCCAAGCGATCCATCAACTGTCCCCCCGCGCCGGGCAGGAACTGATCGACGTGAATTGCTCCGCCATTCCCAAAGACCTGCTGGAAAGCGAATTGTTCGGCCATGAACGCAACGCCTTCACCGGCGCCAATGAGCGCTATATCGGGCGATGCGAGCGGGCGGACAAATCCACCCTTTTTCTCGACGAAATCGCGGAAATGAACGCAGCGCTGCAACCGAAACTGCTGCGCTTTCTCGAAGAACACGCCTTTTACCGCGTGGGCGGCAAGGAAAAACTGTCCGTGGACATCCGCATCGTCTCCGCCACCAACCGCGATCCGATGGAAGCCATTCGGCAAGGTCAGCTTCGCGAAGACCTCTATTACCGCTTAAACGTCGTCAACATCCACTTTCCTCCTCTGCGCGAACGGCCGGAAGACATCCCCGATCTGGCGGCGCATTTCCTGGAGAAATTCGCCCAAACGAACGGCAAGAATTTTCACGAAATCGGCGCGGATGCCGAAAACGCCTTGTGCGAATACTCCTGGCCCGGCAACGTGCGGGAATTGCAGAATTGCATTCAACAAGCGGTGGTTTTGAATACGGGGGAACGCCTGGAATGGGAAATGCTTCCCGAACCGGTGCGCGCCAAGGCGAAAACGCCGTCGGTTTCTAAAGATTTTGGAGAAGAAGAAGTTGCAATGTCCCATTCCGAAGACGGCATCGTCCCTGTAGAGGTTTACGAGAAACAAGCCATCGAAAAAGCCCTGCGCATCGTCAATGGAAACGTAGCCAAAGCCGCAACCGGCCTCCACCTGAGCCAGGCCACGCTCTACCGCAAGATTAAGGATTATGAAATCGTTCTTAAGCGGTTTAAGAAAAGTTGAAAATTATCGGTTTGCCCTTCCACTACGATGAATATCTCGATGCTACTCATGGGCAGGTCCTCCGGCGATGATGTTCTTGCGCCAGAGGTCGCCCAGCGAATAGTCTTCAAGCCATAATGCAAGTTCTTCTTGATTTAGCCGCTTAAATGTGGAGGCTCCCTTTTCGCGGTTAACGACAATGATATTTTCCTGTTCGAAGCAATCGACGAGAGCGGCGGACTGCGTGGATATAATGACTTGCGTTTTCTTGGAAGCGGCGCGTATGACTTCCGCCAGAATTTCGATGGCGTAGGGATGCAAGCCAAGTTCCGGTTCGTCGATAATGATTGTTGATAGCAGATTAGGTTGCAAAAGAGCCGTCGTAAGGCAGATAAATCGAAGCGTACCATCAGATAAATGGTGCGGTTTAAGTGGATAGTCGGAACCCTTTTGATGCCAAAGGAGTTTTACTTTCTCTTGACCGTTTGGTTTTAATTTAAAATCGTCAAAAAACGGAGCGGCCAAACGAATCGTATCAACGATTTGTTCATACGAATCGGATTTATTGTTTTTTAAATAAAGGAGGAAGGGCGCGATATTCGCCGCATCAAACCGCAAATATTCGTTATCGGCGATCGTTTCAGAGCGGCGCATCGCAGCGAATTTGCTGGTGTCATGAAAATGATAAATTTTCCACTCGGAAATAGAATCAAAAACATAGTATGGTACTTTGGGGTACTTAGTTTTTTTTACTTCTTCTAGCAATTTTGGAGTGGAATGACCGCTGCCTAATTCCCACCACCCCGTAGAACCGCCTTCAAAGTATCTTGCTTCATCATTAATTAAGTATGCTTCATCAGCCGTGGGAACGAGTTTGAAGCGATAGCCGTTAGCGCCGAAATACATCTTTACTTCGATCTGTTTTGTTATTTTGGGACCGTTAAAAAGAAAATCGTCAATGCCGCCGCCGTCTTCTAGATAAGCCTGTAGACTTGCAAGTGGCAGCTCGGGCAAAGGCAATTCCATCATAGCGTGCAACATGCGGAAGAAATCTATGAAGTTACTCTTCCCCGCGCCGTTGCCGCCTATGAAAACGTTCAGGTTCGTCAGTTCGAAATTCTCCAGCGACTGAATCGACTTAAAGCCTTTTATGGTTAATCTACTTAATGCCGCCGCCATGCTATTAAGTCCTTCGCAGTCCGTATTCGCACTTCCTACTTATTCAAAAAACTCTCCTGAGAGTAGGTGATGTCGCCGGGAGAGACCAGGCCGTTGGAGGCGTTGTAGGGCGGCGCCAACCATTCGCGGCCCGATACGTTCGTCAGCGCCTTGTCCGGCCCGGCGCTGCATAGGCGCCATAGCGATTTGCCGAAGAGAAATTTCCAAATCGCCGAAGGAGTCTGTACGCCGCCGTTAAAATAGATCGTCGTGTAATCGTAGGAAAGATTGCCGCCGACGAAATGGGATTTCGTCAATGCTGCTTTTACGTCTTCCGCCTGGAATACGTCGGGTACGAGAGCCGTCATGTACGAAATCGGCGTCGTCAGCCGCGAGAGGCTGGAAGCCCAGCCGTGATCGCCCGCCGGTGAAGGACTGTCCCACGGCGCCGCGCCGCAATCGAGGATATAGATTTCCATCGCCGTACCGTAGGCTTTAAAATCGCCTTGCACCCGCGCGATTTTGGCTCGCGTTTGCGCATTGATGAAATTGGGGACGGCGATGGCCGCCAATATCCCGATGATCGCTACCACGATCAACAGTTCGATTAAGGTAAAAGCGTTGAATGATTTTCTGTTCATTTTCTCTCCTTGCGGCGTCGATTGAATCTTTGTTTTGATAAATGGATATATTTTTGTAACTATTCTACTATAAAAATCCATTCCATTCTCGATGGCTAGGGAATTTCAATATACCCCGCTCCGGCGGCGGGCTGGCAGATTTCCACTAGCGGCTCCCCTTCCGTCCAGGAAGCGATAAGCGCCTTCAATTCTTCAGCGGTTTTTTTCGCGTATTCTTCTTTGGTCAACGCCAGGATCGAGCCTCCCAGCCCTGCTCCCGTCAAACCCGCTCCCGCCACTCCTTCCAGCTCGCGGCAGCGATCCACCATCCGATCCAATTCGGGGATGCTGCAACGATAGCCTCCCGGCCGATAGGCGGCGGCCTGGCGGAAATCATCCAGCGAACGCCGGGCGCTTTCCGCCCATTCGTCGATTCGTTCGTCCCCCGCATCGAAGCGATAAGGCCGCGAAATGCCGTTCTTCCAAACCGATACGCGGTCGCCGTCGTGGGAGATATACATCAATTCGCCCGCTTCGCCGATCTTCCCCTCGCGCAAGAGTTGCGGAAAGCGCTTGGCGCGGTCGCATTCCGCAATGCCGAATAATAGAACTTCGCGCAACGGCAAATCTTCCGTCTCTCCATAGAGATTGAATATGCGATCGAAATCCTCTTCCAGAGCGGGATAAGATTTTAAGAGTTGATTCCGGCTGGCTTTGAGAGGAATCTCTTTGAGGGCTTGGTAAATCTCCTCCCATCCGGCATCCAACGCTTCAGGCGAGATATCGCGCAAATAATGAAGACGTTCCCGCCAGGCGGGATGTTGTTCCCGGAAAAGCAGAAAGGCGATTTCGTAGGCGGCAATGCGGGCGTTGAAAGTTTTACGCGCGCCGGACGCCTTGGCCGCCTCTTTGCCGCAATGGGCTAAAATGACATTATATCCTTCCGGAAATGGATAATGCTGGCAGGTCAATGGCATAAAACCAGTATGAGCGACGCAGTTTCTTTCCCCCAAAAGCATGGCGGAATGATCTCCCGCCCCGCCCCGCGTCCCCACGTACCATTCCCCGCTTCCACAGATATCCACCAACTCGGCGTTGGATAGAGTAAGCCGGTTTGCCTGCTGAAGAGCCATCGTTATCCCTACGACGAGGCTCGATGAGGAGGATAAGCCCGAGCCGGGAGGTATATCTCCTCCGATCGTCGCATCGATGCCCCGCAAGGACATATCGGCGAAGCGATCTTGGAGTTTTAACGCGCCCGCCTTGAGGTAGTTGCCCCAATCCCCGCGCGTAAGAGAAGCCGATTGCAGGAATTGCAGCCAGTTTCCCCGCTGCTCCGGTGGAATTTCTTGCCCCATCGAAAAAGCGACGTCATGGTAATGCGGATCGATGTTATTCGCTGAGATTCGGTCCTCTTGCCTTGGCGAAAAACAAAAAAAAGTCTCTCTGGCGATGGGGACGTAATTGCACCATCCTCCCCGGTGATCGATATGCACCCCCATAAGATTGATGCGGGCGGGAACGCGCAGAAGATATAATTCCTTTTTATCAGGATAGGTTTGGCGAAAAAAGGAGACCGTCTTCCCCAATAAAGAGGCGCGGCGGCTGACAAGCGAAAAATCGCTTCCATAATGGGGGAATAGAATTTTTCTTCCGGATTCGTTTTGAAGCGCAGAAATTATTACATCAATTTTTTGAGGAGTGATCGCCATGATGTTTTTTCTCGTATCAATTTGATATCATTGGTGATAGCTATACATATCCCTGATTTCTGAAGGTATGGCGGCATGGATTATTTACCCCAAAAACTTGACGCCCTAATTTTAGCCTTACTATAATTGTATTATGTACGAGTATCAATAAACCGAAAACGAACAGGAGAGAAGAAATGAAATTAGCGCCGGTTATTTTAGCGTTTTTCTTATTATTCGTTTCGCCCATCGCTTTTTCTCAAGATAACGCGAGCGCAAATAATGAAGCGGCTGGCGCCCAGGATGCAACGAATGCGCCGGATGCCGCCAGCGCCACGGTTACGGCGGAAGAAACGGATGCAGCGGCGAATGCAGACGCTTCGACGAACGTTTTGCCTCCCGCCGCTCCGGCTGGGGAAGCGTCAACGAGCGCATCCAGCGGCGGCGGCAGCTTCGATACGAATATGGCCCAAGCCAATCAAGCCTTTTTGGCATTGCGCAACCGTCAAATTCAAATGGCGCTTCAGGGCTACAAACAAGCTGCGGCTTCCAATAGCGAATATAAGAAAATGGAAGATTTTTGTCAAAATATCCTTGATCGCATCAAAGAATTGGAGACGGAATGGCGGGATATTTTTGGAAAAGCCCAGTCGCCGCAATTTCGTTCCGAAAAACTTACGAGAGACGAGATCGACCGCATGATCGATTTTCAATACCGCCAACAACTCGCCGGGCAGGCGCTGGGAGATATGGGTATTATCGCATTAATTCCGGTAGCCGATCTGGGGCTTGATTTCGAAGGCGCGGAAAACACGACCTTGGCGGAATACGTCGGATGGACGAGGCCGAAATCAATCAATGAGCGAATTTGGCAAAGAGTGCGGACGCGCACGTTGGAAAGGCAACTCGTTTTCGCCAAACAGGAAATCTATATGCAGCAACGCCAGGAACGCTTGCAGCGAGTGGAAGATTACCGACGCCGGCGTCTTGATCGGCAATCCGCCGCTGGCGGATTCGGCGGCTTCCAAGGCGGCGGCATGGGCGGCAGCTTCGGCGGCATGGGCGGCGGCATGGGCGGCGGCATGATGGGCGGCTTTGGCGGCGGCATGATGGGCGGGGGCATGATGGGCGGTTTCTGATTCCGCCAACGATTGCCTAGTGATTTTAGAATTGACCGAGAGAGCGGAAAAAAAATTCCGCTCTCTTTTATTTCTCTTGCTTGTTTAGGAATGACATGGATTGTCAAGAATCATGTTCCGATAAGAACCTTTCGCTCGATTCCTCTCTTTCTTCCCGATCGAAAGAGGCGGCGATGGCTTCCGTTCATCGCGGCCGCAGCGTCTTTTTCGCCGATCTCCATCATCCCGGCGGCCAATGCGAAGAGATCGATGCGCTGTTCGGCGAAATCCCCGATGACGCGAAGCGGATTTTTCTGTTGGGGGATATTTTTCACTATTGGATTAACGATAAAGAATTCATCGAGGAGCGCTATCGGGCTTTTCTCTCCCGCCTGAAGCGATGGGCGGATCAAGGAATCGAACTTTTCTTTCTGGAAGGGAATCGGGATTTTCTCGCTTCCCATTATTTCGACGAACAATCCTGGATCGAAGTTCTCTCCAATCCCGCTGTGATCGATATCGGAGGCCGCTCCGTTTATATCGGGCATGGAGATGAATTATGCTGGAACGATTGGGCGTATCAATTTTATAAATCATTGATCCGGTCTTCTTGGATGCGGTTGGCGGCCGATCGCCTTCCCGCCTCCCTGCGGCGCAGCCTGGCGCGGAAAATGTCGCAAACCAGCGCGGCGATCGTAGCGGGCAAAAGCCAGGAAACACTCCGAATTCCCCATCGCGCTTACGAACAGATTGTCGCGACCGGCATCGATCTGATTATCCACGGCCACTTGCACGAATCCTATCAACGGGAATGCCGCGCCAGGGGAATGCAGGGAACGATCGTCAGTTTCGGCTGGAAAGACGGAAAAAGAAATTTCATTCATTTTGAAGGATAATCCTCCTATAGGCGTTGCCTATCGGTTCCATTCTCTCTATCATTCTCTATTTATCGTTCCGCCGGGGCTGTTTTGTCTCCTGGCGGTATTAGATAAAGCCGGGCTGGTCTTTTTTATCGCAACGGATACTCCGTTGGTTCTGCCTCGTTTATTTCTCCCTTGATTAAAAAAAGCGCTCGGCGGCCGCCGCGCGCCTTTCCTGCTTCGGACCGCGGCGGCGGAATCGATAGATAACGGTTCAATTCTTGTATGGAAAGCGAGAACGCTATGCCCTTGCGCGCCAAAATCCTCGAAATTCTCGAACGAGACGCCCGCATCCTCCCCGCCGATATCGCCGTCATGGTGGGGGAAGAGGAAGCGAAAGTCGCCGAAGAAATCAAGCAGATGGAAAAAGAGGGAATCATTCTTGCCTATAAAGCGATCGTGAATCCCGAACGAGCTTTGGAAGATAAGGCGGCTTGTTTGATCGAAGTCTCCGTGCAACCGGAAAAAGGGTACGGCTTCGACAAAATCGCGGAGCGCATCTATCGTTTTCCGGAAGTGCAATCCGTCTTTCTTGTCTCCGGCGGCTACGATTTGCTGGTGGTCATCGAAGGAAAAACCGTGCGGGAGATCGCCGATTTCGTCATCGACAAGCTGGCGACGTTATCCAACGTCCGATCCACCGCATCTCACTTTTTATTGAAAAAATACAAAGAGTCGGGCATGATCCTGGTCGAACACGAAAAACGGGATCGCATACCCGTTACTCCATAAAATGAGGCGAACATGGCAACCTATCCCACCCCCATCCATTCCGCGCCGGAGCCGCGTCCTCGCGTCAACCGGCAAGTTCTTGAACTCCCTCCTTCGGGCATCCGGGTTTTCTTCGACTTGGTGGCGGGCAAACCCGGCGTGGTTTCTCTGGGAGTCGGCGAACCCGATTTCAGCACTCCCTGGCATATCTGCGAGGCGGGCATCTATTCCCTTGAACGAGGGCATACGTCGTATACTTCCAACAGCGGAACGCCTCAACTGCGGGAAGAACTCGCTGTTTATCTGCAAAGAAAATTCAACGCCGTTTACGATCCCGCCAAGGAATTCATTATTACGGTTGGCGGCAGCGAAGCCTTAGACCTCGCTTTCCGCAGCCTCTTGGAGCCGGGGGATGAGGCTATCGTTCTCGATCCTTCCTTCGTCTCTTATGCGCCGCTGGCGGCGTTGGCCGGAGGAACGCCCGTTTGCGTTCCTTCTTCGATCGAGAATCAATTCCTGCCCCGGTTGGAGGATTTGGAAAAAGCGGTTTCGCCGAAAACGAGGGCGATCATCGTCAATTATCCCAACAATCCCACCGGCGCGGCGTTGAACCAATCGCAAGCGGAAGAAATCGCCGATTTCGTTTTGCGGCATGATCTTACGCTAATCAGCGACGAGATTTACATGGAATTGAGTTATGAAGGACGCCCCGCAACCTTTACGTCCATCCCCGAAATCCGGGACCGGTTGATTCTTTTAGGTGGCTTTTCCAAAGCGTGGGCTATGACGGGATGGCGATTGGGCTTCGCTGCCGGACCTTCCGATTTCATCGCGGCGATGACCAAGATTCATCAGTATTCCATCATGTGCGCTCCTACGACGGCTCAGGAAGCCGCCGTGGAAGCCTTGCGCCACGGCGACGACGAAGTCGAGCGGATGAGAAAGGAATACGATGCCCGCCGACGCTACATCGTCCATCATTTCAATCGAATCGGATTGGATTGCTTATCGCCGAAAGGCGCTTTTTACGTCTTTCCTTCCATCCGCTCGACGGGTCTCTCGTCTCAACAATTCGCAGAACGGCTTCTGGAGAAAGAAAACGTCGCCGTGGTGCCGGGGCCGGCTTTTGGCAAGTGCGGCGAGGGGCATATCCGTTGTTCCTACGCCGCTTCTTTCGAAGATATTCAGGAAGCCATCCAACGGATCGAACGCTTCATCAATACGCTTTGAACTGGAACATCTCGATAATTCGCTCGCCTTCGCGTTTAAGAATGGAGATCAGCGCCTTGACGACTTCGCCGTCGTATACGGCGTCGGCGTTTTCCTGAAAATAATGGATGATATCTTGGATAGGCCAGGCGGGCTTGTAATTCCGTTTCGTCGCCAAGGCGTCGCATACCTCCGCCACCATCAGCATTCGGCTATGGGGATGAATCTCGTTTTTGGATAAGCCTCGAGGATAGCCGGTTCCATTCATCCGTTCGTGGTGTTCGTAGACGTAACGGCTTACTTCTTTGAGGGATGGGATTGGCGAAAGGATTTTATAACCAATAAATACGTGATCCTTCATGATATCGTATTCGATCGGCGATAACTTATCCTTTTTTAAGAGGATAGAGTCGGGAATGCCGATCTTTCCGATGTCATGCAACTGGCAAGCGAGGCGAAGCGTTTGAAAATGTTCTTCGCCGACGCCTAATTCTATGGCGAGATGGATTACGAATTCGGCAACCCGTTGGCCGTGGCCTTCCGTGTAAGGATCCCTCGCTTCCAGAGCCAGAGAAAGCGATTGCACGGAGTGAAACAAAAAATCGCTCAATTCCTTGGTCCGCGCTTCGACTCTCTTTTCCAGGTCGATCTGATAATCGCGGTTGTCGATGGAAAGGCGGCGGTAATTAAGAGCACGGTTGAGCGTAACCTTCAAAATGTCTAGGTTAAAAGGTTTGATTAGATAATCGTACGCTCCCAAACGGATCGCATCGATGCTATTATCGAGGGTAGGACGGCCGGTCATGAGGACGACCGGAGTTAAAGGAAGATACTCCAAGGCGATGGCGAGCAAATCGTGCCCTTTCAGTACGGGCATATAAATATCGGATAATATTGCATCGAATTCTTGTTCCTGAATCCATTGCGCCGCCGTCTCGGACCGATCCGTCCATAAGACTTGAGCATTCAATTGCTTAAGGAAATCGGAGACAACGCAGCAAATTACTTGATCGTCATCAACGACCAATATTTTTGCGTTACGAAATAAATCTGGCTTTTCGATATTTTCTATGAGATTCAGTTTGGATCGAGAGTTCATTATGGCCTTGGATACAACAACAAAAAGAAACGATTGGCATCGTTTGCAAGCGATAAATTGTTGCAACGCAATTTCAATTCTTTCGCTTTTTTCATAAAGTGAATTATATCTTGACGAAGGATTGGTTGACAGAGGCAGGAGGGATTTTTTACGATGACATCGTCATATAATCCTAAAAAGTTCATCCCCGTCCTAGCCTCCTGGTTAAGTACATTAAAAGTGTTTTTGTTTTTTGTTCGCTCGCGGTTTATTTTTATATAAAAATATAATAATAGGAAGGTGTTCCGCTATGTTTGAAGGTTCCGCCGTCGCCTTGATCGCCCCATTCCACAATGGAGCGGTCGATTATATCGCTTTGGAAAGACTGATCGATTTCCATGCGAAAGCCGAAACCGAATGCATCCTGGTCTGCGGCACAACGGGCGAGTCCGCTACGCTCAGCCACCAGGAACATAAAGACATCATCGGCCATGCCGCCCAATACGTCCGATCCGTTCGCGGAGGCAACCGCTATCCTCTGCTGATGGCGGGTTCGGGCAGCAACAATACCAAGGAAGCTTTGGATCTGACGCAAGCCGCCAAAGATTTGGGCGCAGATGTTGCCTTGCTCATCTCTCCCTACTACAACAAGCCTACCCAACAAGGATTGTTGCAACATTACCGAACCATCGCCCGCGAAGTGGATATCCCACAGGTCCCTTATAACATTCAAAGCCGCACCGGCGTCAATATTTCCGTCGATACCATCGTAGAACTCGCTCAGGAAAAAAGAATTATCGGCGTTAAGGAAGCCAGCGGCGATCTGGGACAAATATCGGAAATCGCCCGGCGCGCGCCGGAAGGCTTCAAGGTTTGGTCGGGCGACGACGGATTGACGCTGCCGATTCTAGCCGTCGGCGGCGCGGGCGTCATCTCCGTCTCCGCCAATATCATTCCCAAAGACGTGCGCGCCTTGGTTCACGCTTTTCTGCGAGGGGATTTTGCGGAAGCCTTGCGGCTTCATCGGCGGATGGCCGCGCTTAACAAAATTCTATTCGTCGAAACCAATCCTGCTCCCATCAAAACCGCCGTCAATCTTCTTAGCCGCAACCCGGAATACGGTCTTCCTCATTGTGGAGAATTGCGTCTGCCAATGGTTCCCCTGCAACGGGAAAACGAAGACAAATTGATAAAGGTTATGCGGGAATACGGTCTCTCGATCCCTTGATTTCTTTTCGGTTAAGGATCATTTTGTCTTAATGGGGGAACTTTCGCTTGGGGAAAGAAACAGGGCGCCTTAAAGGATGCGTTTCCGTTTGCCGTTAGCGCCACAACATGAGAGTAACAAGGCGAAACGTTATTATAGCGTTATGGGACGACGAATGGAGAAGGGCGACGTTTGCCCCAATCTTTGGAAAAATGGTTGTTTGAACAAAGCCATGCGAGCTGGAAGAATGCAGAAGGCGATGAGGTTAATCCGGCATCCGATGAATTCCGCAAATAAATCGATTAGGGCGTTTCCGTCATTCTATCTTTTTTTGGCTTTCATAATAGCAAGTTTTTCCTCGATAGGCGCAGTGGAGGAAAGCCCTAAACAATCGGACTTGTCGAGTCAGGAATTGGTGGAAGCGTTAAACCGCATAGTTTCTTCTTCGGTGAATTACGATGAACGCGTGAAACTGGCGGCGGAAGTGATCGATCGGCTCGAAAAAATGGGAAAGCCTTCTTTTTCCGAACAGGCGCGCAAAATTTGCCTGGAATTTTACGCTTCAATTCCCCCCAATATAAAATCGGCCTGTCAGAACGATCCCGTCAAACCGTTCGACAAAAATTTTCACGAGTACGCACAACTGATCGATCGGGGAAAACGCAACGACGCCCTCGCCAAGATTCATGCTTATTTGGAAAATAAAGAGAACAAAAATCCTCATCCTTCCCTCGCCGTGATGGCGCTGAAATCCGACGATATGCCCTCCTGTTACGCCGTGTTGTTCGTCGATCTCGCCCAACGCAAGGTCAGCCCCTATTCTCAATACGTCATCGGATATCTGACCGCCAGGATTAAACGCATGAGAGAAGCGGAACAGTTGCTTACCCTGGCTAAGGACAAATTGGGCGACCCTATTCTGGAAGACTGGATTACTTTCGATTTGGCGAAAATTTACATTGTGAACGGCGAGACGGAGAAAGCAGGCCAAATCATCGACAACCAGCTCAAAAAGAGTCCCAACAACGCTGGGATGCTTTATTTAAAGGTTTTGTATTTCATTGCAAATAGGAACGATGATGCAGCTCGGCAGCAGTTGGCGCGATTAGAGCCTTTTCTATATGAAGATCCCTATCTCTTGGCGAACACGGCTACTACCGCCGTGCGGATCAATGAGGTGGATACGGCTGTCCGTATTCTGGAAAAATTCGAGGCTATGGTCGAACCAAACCGCGAGTTTTACAGCGCATTCGCTATGGTTCGCAAGGTCCAGGGAAAAATTGGCGATGCGGAAAAATATACCGAGAAAGCCAATCGAATCCCCGATGTCCGGGTCGCCGTTGCCGGAATGCTTCCCCCCAGCGAAGAACTAAAAAAAATTATCGCTTCCGTACGAGATGAAAAACAAAGCCGATACGCTTCCTTGGAGGGAATCGATCCGCTGGCCAAGTCCTATATGAATCTTCTCGACTACAACGCCGTCAGCGCCATTAATATTTTGGAAGAACTGGTAAAAGACAAGCCTGCCAACTACGTTTGGGAACGCTTCACCCTGGCGGCGTTTCAACGCCGCTTCGGCAAAATCGGCGACGCTCTCGAAACGCTGAAAACGATCGCAAAAAACCACCCCGAATTCCGCCCTTATCGAATGCTCGCCTTATTGGCGGACCTTTCCTACCGTCTGGGAGACGAGGCGCAAGCAAAGACCTATTACGCCGAATTGGATAAACAATTTCCCCAATCCTATCAAGCGTTCGTCGCCAAACGTTTTTTAAATTCTTCCTATTCCAAAGACAAAACCGATATTCTATATCCGATTCGCCTCTCGCCGTTGATGTCCCAATTCGCCAATTACTCAGCGCCTTTCGTCTTCTCCGAAATCGGAAATTATTGGGGCGACAATGTGGAATTCTCCACGGTTTGCGCACAATTGGGAGTCAATCCTCGCCGGGGGCTTCAGTTTAACGAATTTCTAGCCGCTCTTTTGACGTGGACCCGTTATCGCATCGTTCCTTTTATTGGAAGTTCCGACGCGGTATTGGAATTTTTGAAACAGAAAATACCGGTGGTTTTTTGCCAGGGAGATATGTTTGCGGGCAATAATATGATCGGTCCATGTCTGATTGTAGGGGCGGATCCCGGCCGAGGACTTTTTTACGCCGAAAACGTTACGCCATCCGATCCTCATCTTTACGCCAGCGAAGAATTGATGGAAGGAATTTGTCTCGCCGCCTACCCCGATTCGCTTAATCCGACGTATTCCAAAGAAGCGGAGCAAGCGATCGCGTTAGGCGAAGAATATGCTCGCTTGAATTCGAACGCTACCAAAAAAAGGCGCGACAATAAGACTGACGACAAGGATTTTCTTAAACGGAGAGAAACTATCGCCCAAGAAAAATCGCCGCTCGCCGTTCCCATGCAACTCGCTTTCGCCCGCTGGATCGTTCAAAACGAAAAGGCGGATCGGGCGAAGAAATATTTCGATTCCATCCAACCGTTAGGCAAAGATTCCGCCCAATTTCTATTCCTCAGCGCGGATTTCGATTTTCGGCAGAAGCGGTTGGACCCGGCGGCGAAAGCTTTGGATGCCGTCGTCCAAAAAAGTCCGGAGAATCCGCGCTACGCCTTGGCGTTAATGCGCATTATGTATTTGCAAGGCAAAATCAAAGAAGCGCTGAGGATGACGGAATCGATGAGAGAACAATTCCCCGAAGACCCGGCAGTATCCGCCCACTTAATGGCGCTTTACGACAAGACGGGAGCGAAGGAAAAAAAGGCGGCGGAAGAAAAAAGATTGAAAGATTTTCTGCATATCGAGAACATCGAAATCAATCTCGATCTTCCCGCGAAATGACGATTTTCATCGACCGTCTGCGCTATAAAGGCGGATGATGCGGATGACGGCAGATAAAAGATCGCGTTGGATGATATCCGGCTGGCGTTCGGACGTTTTGAGCGCTTGCAAGGCGTGGAAAGGCTTGCCGGTTTTCACAAATGCCGTTTTGCATCCGGCCGCCCATCCAGCTTGCATGCTCTCCCAACCGCTGCAAATGAAAAAAACGTCCTGCAGTTTGAAGCCATGTTTGGCGGCGGCGACATGCAATAGCCTCGGTTTGGGGAAGCGGCAACGCTCCCAATCCGCATAAAGACTGGGGCAAACCATAATATCCTCGATTTTGCCGTATCCCTCTTCGATCATTATTCGCATTCGCCCATGAATTTCGTCTAAGGCGCCCGCCGTTATTTCTCCATTGGCGAGCGGTTCCTGACAGGTTACTATAACCGCTTTAATTCCGTTTTCCCGCAGAGTATGAAACGCTTCGATAACGAAAGGCAATAGAATCAAGCGATCAAGCGTCCTCACCGGCTCATCCTGCAGGACATTGACGACTCCATCCCGTTCAATCAGCGCATATCGTTCCATCGTTCACCTGAAAAATTTTCGCCGGGATCAATTCCGCGCCAAGATGTTCGCGGCTGGTGGCCGTTACGATGAGTTGGCCGTCGAGGTCGATCCGCTCCCAAAATCGGGCGCGGCGGCGGTTGTCCATTTCATAGACCACATCGTCGATCAACAGAATCGGCCGGCGTCCCGTCTTGGCGGCGCATAGGCGGGCTTCCGCCAGGCGCAGCGCCAAGGCCGCCGTCCGTTTTTGTCCTTGCGATCCGAATTGGGCCAGATTTTTTCCTTTAAGTGAGAGGGCGGGATCGTCCCGATGCGGCCCGATTTGGGAACTGCCGCGCTCGATTTCCGCCATTCGCGAACGCTCCAGCCGTTCCGCCATTCTCTTTGCGATATCTTCAACGTTTGCTTCCTCGCCGGGGGGATAAGCCAATCCCAAGGGACCGTCATCCGCCAATCCGGCGTAGAATTCTTCCGCTAGAGGTCCCAGATTGCGCACGGTTTCGCCCCGCCGATGAACGATCTGAGCGGCGTATTCGAGAAAGGGGCGATCCCAAACCGCCAATTCCCGCATTCCGCTTCCATGAGGATCGTTCTGCAGCCGTTTCAAAACCGCGTTGCGCTGCTCCAGCGTCCGCCGGAATTTTTGCAACAGCGCAATATACTCCCGGTCGATCTGGGCGATGGACATGTCGAGAAAACGCCGCCGCATCTGCGGCCCCCCCGCCACGATCTCCAAATCCTCCGGCGCGAATAACACCGTGCGCAAATGGCCGTACAAATCTCCGATGCGCGGCAGCGCCGCTCCGTCGATTTTGACCGATTTCCGTTTTTTTTCCAATCCGCACTCGATGCGTTCTTTTACGCTCTCTTCCTCCGCCTCTCCGCGCAGGAATGCCGTTTCGCTCCCCCAGCGTATCAATTCTTCTTCCCTGCGGGTGCGGTGGGAAGTGGATGTGGAGAGAAAAAGGATGGCTTCGATCAGGCTGGTTTTTCCCTGCGCGTTGGCGCCGAGAAAAAGTTGGATTCCGGGGCCGAGCGTCAGAACGGCTTCCTCGATCATGCGGAAATTTCGTACAAGCAAAGAAGATAAAATCATGGAACCGGAGATAGGCGTTAACCAATAGAATTAGAAATGCGCGTCCTGGAGAATGCGAATCTCCGGCGGATCAACAGATCTTTCGCAAATGTTTGGGCTGCAACAGCCACAATAGAACGCCCGCTCCCAACGCCGCTTGGCTTTCCACGCCAACGCAGGCGACGGCGCCCTTTTTCATATCGAATCCGCAATGATCGCCACCTGTAACCAGAAGGGATATCATCCGGCTCATATCGGGTTCATGTCCGACAAAGGCGAGGCTGGCGCCGGCAGAATGCTTCTCGGCGCATCCTTCCAATATTTCCAGCGTCATGCCCGGCGCCATGCCGGAAACCAAAGAGATGGGCGGTTTTGGTTTAAAAGCTTTGGCAACGATCTCCGCCGTCTGTTTGGCCCGCGCATAAGGACTGGAGAATATTTCGTCCAGACCGGCGACGATCCGCGCCAATCCTTTGGCGGTTTGCTCCATTTTTTCGATGCCGTCTTTCGTCAACCGCCGTTCCTCATCGGAAGCGATGTTGGGATCTTCCCGATCGATAGCGATCCCATGCCGAATGAAAAACAGTTCCATTATACGCCTCCCGTTCAGGAGCCGCCGCCATCCAGTTTGGCTTTCCGGGCGGCTTTCCGCGCTTCTCGTTCCGCCGTGATGCGTTCGATTTCAATGCGTTCTTCCTCATCCCGCTTCTTTTTCGATTCTTCCAGTTCAATCAACCGTCCAAACATGCCGCCGCCTTTGAGGGTTTGCTTGATCTCGTCGCCGAAGGGCGTATTGTGCCAGAAAAATTCGCGGAATCGTTTATCCAATTTGGGAATCCTTCGCGCTTCATTAGCGACCCAATGATAATAATTATCCATAAAAACGGCTTTAAGGTCCTGCCTTTGCTCTTTGGTGGAAAACAGAGCGATCCATTTGCCGGTAAGGCCTTCCGAGAGCCAGTAGTGCATGGCGTCGGTCTTGGCGTATTCCCAACGGTAATCGGAGATGCCCGTTATTAACGCCCTGATGCTGGACCGTGGGGGAAAGGCGCAGATGCAAATGCGCGCTCCGCTTCGCCCTTTCATTCCCGGACTCCACGGTTCCCAGCATCCCGATCTCTGCCCATACCCCGGACAGATGATGAATAAAGGCTGCAAATCGACGTCGTCCCCTTTGTATTTTTTCTGAAACATCTGGTAATCGCAGCTAACGACGAACTTCAACGCCTCTTTCAACCAGGCGCGGTTTATAATGGGATTTTCGCGGCTAGGAGCGCAATATTCCTGCGTTAAGATCGCCACCGTATTCGCTCTCGCTCCGACGCACATCCTTTGCATTTGCGGCACATTGATGATTTCGTATTTCAACGCCAAAGCGCCCGTCGCCTTCGGATCGGGCTTGACGCCGTCGAGCGAATATTCGTCGATGGTGCTGTATTTTATCCGCCCCCGAGCGATTTCGTCGAACCATTCGTCGACGAAATACATGCCAGTGTCCTCCGGCTTGCTTTTATCCAGGTAGAGTTGATTCCAAATGTCCATGCGGTCCGCCATCAATTTTTCGTCCAACATGCCGTACCGCATGGCTAAGCGTTTTTCCCAGATTAAATTTTCGCTCGCCTGGCGTTTAGCCATATTGGCGACCATCCGCCAGAAAACGCTGGTCAAAGAAAGCAAGATATTGCGCCGCTGCTCTTTTTCGCAGGTATCCAGATTTTGAAGCAGCGACTTGATTTCGTCCGCTTCTTCCTCGCCGTCCAGCACGGCGCTTAAAAAGGCGCCTGCTTTGTAATGAATAACGGTTTGGGGCGGTTGCGGGATTTGGGCTGCTTCTATGATGGGTCCTTCTTCCTCCGGCGTCTCCGCTGGAGTCTCTTCGGCGCCGGGAGGCGGCGTTTCTTTGATAACTGGAGGCGGCGGCTCTTCTTTTTTGGCTCGTATGGCCTCTTTAACTTTCTCATCGATTCCCGGCGCCGCCTTTTTGACGAATGTGGCGGAGCGTTCCTCCAACGGTTTGACTTTGGGCGGAATCGTGGGCGTGACGACGGCTTGTTTCTTTACGGGTTCGGGCGATGCCATCTCTTCTAAGATGGCTTTTACGGTTTGGGATGGGCCGTTCGCTGCAATATCTACCAACTGGTTTCGTAAATCCAGAATCTCTTGATCGCGCTTCTTGAGCATGACTTGATACTGCTTGACCTTCTGCTCAAGATTCTTGATATATTGAACGATTTGTTCCCGATTCATGGCAGCCATGGGGCCGATGGCTCCTTGATAAGGTTTTTCCAATTCCTTGAATGTTCATTGTAATATTTTGTTGGACAAATTACCACTGGAATCGGAACAATTTTTCGAGATTGGATGGATTTTGGACCTGTAGGGGCGTCCCCCAGCGGGCGCCTGGAAAAAGCGGCGCTTCAATCCCCAACAAGCCGGGACAAATTGCGAAAGGCTTCGGGAGCGTTCTCCTTGCCGAAGATGGAATATCCCGCCACAAATTCTTGCGCTCCAGCTTGAAGCGCCTGCCGGATCGTCTCTTCCCCGATGCCGCCATCCACTTGGATGAGGAACTGGGCGCTTAATTGTTCCCGGCGTTTCGCCAGCCATTCGATTTTGGGCAGGACTTCGGGGTGGAATTTCTGGCCGCCGAATCCGGGATTCACCGTCATAACCAAAACTTGATCCACTTTTTCGAGGCAGGATCCAAGGGCTTCCATTTTTGTTGGAGGATTAATTACAATCCCCGTTTTTTTCATGCGTTCTCGGATGATTTCCAAGACGTTGGCCGCATCCACAGGCGCTTCGATGTGAAATGAAATGCTGCGCACGGAGGGGAAATCGAACCAGGGAATTTGCTCGTCGGGATTGGTTACCATCAAATGGACGTCGAACTGGCTTTGGATTAAGGGCTGCAAGTTTTCGATTAGCAAAGGCCCCATCGTCAGGTTGGGAACGAAATGGCCGTCCATGACGTCGAAGTGAAAAACATCCGCTCCCGCCGCTTCCAGCGAACGCAGCGATTCTTCGAGACGGCCAAAGGGCGCCGATAACAAGGAAGGCAATATTTTCAATGAATTTTTCATCGTAGAATCAAGCGCGTCTTCTCTCGGCGGCGTGATCGATGAGCGTTTTCATCTCGCGCACGGCGCGCTCCATACCTACCAATGTTGCGTAAGATATGATGCTATGGCCAGTATGAAGCCATTGGATTTGCGGCAGGGCGGCTATGCGCGCCGTATTGCGATAATGCAGGCCGTGGCCGGCATTGACGTTCAATCCTAATTTTTCGGCTTGTTCAGCGGCCTTGACGACGATGGCGAACTCTTTGTCTTCCTCTTTCGGCGTTGAGGCGAGGGAGTAGGGTCCCGTATGAATCTCGACGAACTGGACGCCCAGCGAGTGCGCCGCCGCGATCTCTTCCGCCTTGGCGTCGATGAAGATGCTCACGAGGATGCCCGCATCCAGCAATTTTTGGATATTCGGCTGCAGAATCTTCTCCCGTCCGGCGGTTTGCAGGCCGCTTTCCGTCGTTCGTTCTTGCCGCAACTCCGGTACTAGCGTGCAGGCGTGAGGTTGAATCGCCAAGGCCAGATCGGCCATTTCGTTGGTCAAGGCCATTTCCAAGGTCAGAGGAACCTGAAGCATCCGCCGCAGCAGCTCCACATCCCGGTCTTGAATATGCCGCCGGTCTTCGCGCGGATGCACGGTGATCCCGTCGGCGCCGCCCAATTGAGCGAGGACGGCGGCGTCCACCGGATCGGGATAAGGCGTATCGCGCGCCTGGCGCAGCGTGGCGATATGATCGATGTTCAGAGAGAGTTTCGGCATATCATTTTCCCTTTTTTTCCAATTTCAACGTAACGGTAACTCCCCGTATGTTCTCCTGCGCCGGATGGATGTCAATCCCTTTTTCCATCCGTTCCAATGGCAAAAAGATGGGGGGCGTATTGGGGGAAATCAAACTCATGTTCAAACTCACGGTCGATACGGATTGGATGCGGCTCAAGGCCGCCCGGTCGCCGGTGAAGGCGATTTTATCGGGATCGATGACAAGGCTCTTCAAATCGTAGCCTTCGGGAGGCGTTCCCATGCGCGGCGCTTCCACGGCCAGCAGTTTTCGAACGCGCAAGAGCGGGATCGCGATTTTGGCGGAATCGGCGGTTTCGAAATTCGGTTGGGTTTCCGCCAAATCCCAATAGGCGACGCTTATCGTCGCCTGGCTTGGAGCGATGCTGTCTTCCAAGATGGAAATCCGCGCCCGGTCACGCGGCTCCAGGTTCGTACGGAACATCTCGTTCGTCAAAATCACGTTCAACGGAGAGCCGTCCTCCGGCGGCGCGAACTTGGAGAGATCGATGCGGAAACTGGAAAGATCGGGACGAATCAGTTCCAGGGAATTTCTTGCGCCCAGAATCGTAACGCGCGCCTGCGGAGATATCCAGCGATCGGGAAGATAATAGAAATGGGGCAAATTTTCCACCGTGACGGGAACATCCGTCAACGTACGGCGATTAATGCGATCCTGTCCTTTCAACCAGACCATGCCCACGGCCAACAGCAACGCGGCGAACTTCAAACCCAGGTTCGATGTCAACCGGCTCATGAACTGCCTCTTTTCTTAAGCACATTGGTTAAAATCGATGGGAAGCGCTCCACGTCGATTTGGCGCGTAATTCGTCCGTTGATCGCCAGCGATACGCCGCCGGTCTCTTCCGAGACGATGACGACGACGGCGTCCGTTTCCTCGGCCAGACCCAAGGCCGCCCGATGGCGCATTCCCCAGCTGGAATCGATCTGTTCCCGCTCGCTCAAGGGCAGAAGACAAGCGGCGGCGGCGACTCGTCCATTTCGCAGAATGACGGCGCCGTCATGCAGCGGAGTCAAAGGTGAAAAAATCGTTACTAACAATTCGGAGGAGACGTAGCTATCCATTCGGATGCCAGTATCGATGAAGCCTTGCAGGCTGGAATAGCGCTCGAAAACGATCAAGGCTCCGATATGCCGTTTGGAGAGAACTTGCGCCGCCTGGGCGGCTTCGGCGCAAATCGGATCATCCTGGTTGCGGGATCGCTGAAAGAAACTCGTGCGCGTCATTTCCGTCACTGCCCGCCTCAGCTCGGGGGCGTAAAGAATTACCAGTCCAATGAAACAAGGCAATTGCGCGGAAGTTAAAACCCAATAGATAGTAGCCAGGTTCATAGTGCGGCACAAATAGGATAAAAGGAGCAGCAGAACCATAAACTGGACGACGTGCATCGCCCGGGTGCCGCGAACGGATTTCAGCAGCAAGTATACCATCGCCCAAAGAATGACGATTTCCGTTATAGCGTAGGGCGCTTCCTGTCCGAATACTTTTATCCACATGAAAATGAACCTTATTGCGATTCGCCGTTCGTTAACGATTCCCGCCGAATGGCGTCCGCCATCGCCGCCGCGTCCCGCATGGCGGCCGCATCGTGCACCCGTACGATATCGGCGCCGTTCATGATGCCCGCTACGGCGGCGCCGATCGTTCCCATGAGGCGATCTTCCGTCTCTTTTCCCGTCGTGATTCCAATAAAAGATTTGCGGGATACGCCGATCAACAATGGGTATCCCGTCAACCGAATGCGTTCCAATCGGCTAAGGATCGAAAGGTTTTGCTGGGCTGTCTTCCCGAATCCGATGCCGGGATCGAGAACGATTTGGCCGCTCTCCACTCCGGCTTTTTGCGCTTCTTGGACCTGTCTTTCGAAGAACGAGCGAATTTCTCCCGCGAGATCGCAGTATTCTGTTAACGATTGCATCGTGCGCGGGTTACCGCGCATGTGCATTAAAATTAATCCGGCCCCAGACTCCGCCGCTAAATCCGCCAGCCGAGATTCGTTTTGCAAGCCGGATATATCGTTGACGATCGCCGCGCCCGCCTCTACAGCCTTTGCCGCCACGGCGTATTTGACCGTATCGATGGAGACGCAAAGGCCGCCCTTTCCCGCCGCTTCCCGGATGACGGGAAAGACGCGCCGAAGCTCTTCTTCCTCGGAAACAGCCTCCGCGCCAGGCCGCGACGATTCGCCCCCGACATCGATAATGTCCGCCCCTTCTTCCGCCAATTGGTAAGCGCGTTCGATGGCGCGCTTCGCTTCGAAATAGCGTCCGCCGTCGCTGAACGAGTCGGGCGTAACATTTAATATGCCCATGATCAGCGTTCGTCTCCCCCATTCGAATGAGCGATGGCGGCATCGCCATAGGCGGGACATGGAACGGCGTTCCTTTCGTTTTCGGCGGATAGACCTCGGCTTATCCGTTCCATCATTTGGGAATGAAACGGAGAATATCGTTTGTTAGGATGACGCCATTCGAGGATTTACGGCCATACCGTATGAATAAAGCCGCTTATCTTAATAAACAGCGATCAATGGCCAGTGGCCAGTGATGCGTGGATAGAGATATTTGTGGGGCTTGCTTCGCTTTTCCCGCTCAATGATTTTCGAAGCGTTTCAGGAGAACATCCCGCCCGCGGTACGCGGATTATATCAAGCATACAGGCGAAACGCTTGTTTAACCCAAGTTGGCGGGGTTCGCTTCGCTCGAGCCACCCTACAATTTCTAAGCCGTTTCAGGAGAGAGGGATTCCAGTATTTTCGGCGGATCGGGAATCGCGACTTCTCTCTTCTTCTCCTCCGGCGCCGCCTCCGGTTTTTTCTCCACGCCGGGGATTTTCGCGCGAGATTCAATTGTATTTTTCCGGAGTTCTTTCACTTCGTCCGCGCTGAGTACTTCTCGTTCCAGCAAGGCGTTGGCTAAAGCGTCCAGCATGTCGCGGTTTTCATCCAGAACCCGCTTGGCGCGGTGGTAGCATTCGTCGACGATCTGCCGTACTTCTTTGTCGATCTCGAAGGCGATCTCTTCGCTGTATTCCCGGTCTTTATAAAAATCTCTCCCCAAGAAAATCTGATTTTCGTTCAATCCGAAGGTCAGCGGACCCAGTTTGTCGCTCATGCCGAATTGGCAGACCATTTTATGGGCGATGTCGGTAACGCGCTCCAGATCGTTCTGCGCTCCGGTGGTGACGTCGCCGAAGACGATGTCTTCCGCCACGCGGCCGCCCAGCAAGGTTACCATCCGCGCCATTAATTCATTGCGGGTGGTGAGATAGCGGTCCTCAATAGGAAGGTGCATGGTGTAGCCTAGCGCCCGGCCTCGCGGCAGAATCGATACTTTGTGCACGGGATCGATTTCGTCCATGTCGAGACCCACGAGAGCGTGTCCTCCTTCGTGATAGGCGACGATCTTTTTCTCTTTGTCCGTAATCGCGCGGCTTTTGCGTTCGGGACCGGCGGTAACGCGTTCGATGGCTTCTTCGAAGTCCTCCATTTGTACGCAATCACGGTTTTTCCGCGCCGCCAGCAGAGCGGCTTCGTTGACGCAATTGTAGATATCTGCGCCGGAAAATCCCGGCGTCCGCCGCGCCAGCACGTGCATATCCGTGTCCTTGGCTAACACGATATTGCGGGTATGAACTTTTAAAATCCCTTCACGTCCGTTCAGGTCCGGCAGGTCGATGATGACTTGCCGGTCGAAGCGTCCAGGGCGCAGCAAGGCGGGATCGAGAACGTCGGGACGGTTGGTGGCCGCAATCAGGATCACGTCCTCGTTGGTATTGAAGCCGTCCATCTCGACGAGCAGCTGGTTCAGCGTCTGTTCCCGTTCGTCATGACCGCCGCCTACGCCCGCGAAGCGCTGGCGCCCCACGGCGTCGATTTCGTCCATGAAGATGATGCACGGCGAATGTTTTTTCCCCTGTTCGAACAGATCGCGCACCCGCGAAGCGCCCACGCCGACGAACATTTCCACGAAATCGGAGCCGCTGATGCTGAAGAAGGGAACATTCGCTTCCCCGGCGACGGCGCGCGCCAATAAGGTCTTTCCCGTTCCCGGCGGGCCATGTAATAGAACGCCGCGTGGAATCCGGCCGCCTAATTTTTGGAACTTATGAGGATCTTTTAAAAATTCGACGACTTCCTCTAACTCTTCCTTGGCTTCATCGCATCCGGCCACGTCGTTGAAGGTGATTTTCGATTGATTTTCGCTGTTCAGCCGCGCCCGGCTTTTGCCGAACGACATGGCCTTGCTGCCGCCGATTTGCATTTGCCGCAAGATGAAGAACCACACGCCGATCAACAGAAGAATCGGCAATAGGCTGGTGAAAATCGTAAAAATCCAATTGCTGTCCGTTTTGCTGCGGTAAGAGAATTCTTTATGCGCTTTGGCGTAATTGTCGATTTTCTCCCACACCTTCACGCCCAGTTCGGGCGAGGCGAGTTGGACTTCGAAGGGAACTTTATCTTGAATCGGTTTTCCATTCTCGACCATGAAGCCGGTGATTTTCGTAGGATAAAAATCCACATCCAGCAATTGGTATTTGACGCCTTCATCCAAAATATCCATAAATACTTTCAAATCCAGTTGCCGGGGCCGTTCCGTTTGGATATTGAAGACCACCAGGATGATGATGAGGAGAAGAAGGCTGTAAAAAATAATGGTTCGGTTAAACAAGATTCGTTTTCCTTAGCAGGAGGTTCGTTTGTTAAGATTAACAAAATCAAGGTTTGGTTTTAGAGCGGGCCGGAACTGGCGACGTTGCGGCGAGCCGGCCGGACGGATATTTCTACTTATGATGCCAAAAATGCCTTTCTTTCCTATTTTGCCGCGTCGGCGCCGCCCGAAGGAAATTGGATCGATGCAATTGCGCATTGGCATGCCGCTATGATAATTAGGCTGGGTATTAATCCATTTCGATCCCAACGAAAACGCCTCCCCAAAATTTCATGGAGAGGAGCATTTTCATTTTGCCGTACTGAAGCTAATAATAGGACAATATTTAATGTTAAATCAATTAACCTTTCTGTCAAGCAAAGTGTAGGCCGAAAGCGGCGCGATACGGTTTTTTTTGGGATTTTATTCAGGCGCCGATACTCTTTCTCCCGGTTCGATGACCAACGGTATTTTCAACTCCCGGCATACGTCGCCAATTCGCTGCAAAAGCAAGCGCGTTTTCTCGATGCGTACTTTATCCGGTTGGCTTTGAAAGACGATATCCGCCGGCCCCAACTCGCGAACGTCGGCGCAGAATCGCGTTTCCAAGTACTTCTCGTCTTCCGGTCCCAGATCCTCGCCCATCGCGGCGAGGTTGAGAAAATTCAACGCGGGATAAGCCGCCAGGTAACGTTCCTTATACTTTCCCAGCCGGGAAAATTCCACGACGTGAATAGGCTTATGATGAAAGGTTTGATGATAGAGATGCATTCCGCTCAAGTTGGAAGGCGAAAAAGGCAATTCCAATATGGATTTGCAATTTGGATTGAATATAGCCGGATTGAAAGAATAATCCGCCAGCTGCGGCGGCCGCCACCAGGTCTCCACTAAAAAAAACAGACCTAAGACGATGTAAATAGGCGCGGAATAACTCCGAAGCGCCGGTTTCCATTTTTCCCATCCGATGGCTCCAGCCAAGACAAGGCAAAGAAATCCGATATAAGCGAAGCGGGCATATACGCGGATGACGGTCAAGAAAGGGATGGTCTCGAATAGCGCCGTGGGCGAAAAGATCGGCATTCCCTTCGGCATGACGATTTCACCTTTGAATTTGAATACGGGACCCAGCGATAGAAAAAGAAAAATCGCCGCCATTGCGAGCACTGCGCCGCGTTGCGGGCGATTTTTCCACAACGGACGATCGGCGATAATGAAAAATAAACTCGGTAGTACTATCGCCAGGCCGGGATGCAACTGAAATTCGCCATAATTCAATAAAGGCAATTGCAAAGAGTAAATTAACCAGGCTGGCAATAATAGGTGCAATAGATCCAGCGACCAATAAGCGGAATATTTCATCCCCACGGGATCAATGTAAATTTCCTGGAAAGCGCCCGCGTTGGGCCGGTAAAAATACGCCAAGAGAGCAGCCAGCATCGCCGCGCCTGATATCGCGGCGATTCGCAGAATGCGGAAAAAGGCCGCCCTATCCTTCTTTTCCGCTCCATGCGATATCAACCTAACGAATAAGTAGATCCCCGTAAAAAGTCCATAATACCAATCCGTAAACAAGGCCAATAACCATGCTAGAGTAAAAAGGGCGAGCGAGCGCTTTTGGCCGGATTCCAGCATCCGCTCGCATTGCCAAAAAGCCAGAAACAACCACGCCGTGGAAAAGAGGTTCAAATGCGGCTGATGCGCCCAGCGGTAGGGATTGAACGCCGCCAAAAAGCCGATGAACGCCGAAGCGGCCATCCCCAATCCGAACCGCCGCGCCCAAAGCGAGGCGAATACGCCCGTCCATAGCGTCCAGAAAAAAAAGAGCAGATTGTAGGAAACGTTGGCGCCGAAGAACGCCGTAATCGGCGCCGCGATGAGACCGTTGGCGATAGATAGGGTATGCACTCTCAAATCGCATCCCCAAGGAATAAAAATCATATCGCAGCGCAAGGGCGAGACATGGCGCTCGAAAAGGGCATAATAAACCCACCAAAGATTCCAAAGATTCGTTCCTTTATCTCCCATCGGCGGGCCGCCAAGATGGCCTTGGATATGCAGGATTATGGGAGAACAAAGAATCGCCGTGACGGCGGAAAAGAAGACGATGAAGCGCGCCGAATCCTTTTCCCATAGCCTTTTCAGCCCCGGAACGGCGTTTTTATTGTCGTGGACGCTCTCCATCTGCGCGATGCCTCAAGACCTGACGTGGGGCGATGCGCCCGAACTGGCGGCCAGCGCCTGGACGTTGGGCGTTCCCCATCCGACAGGATACTCGTTTTACATGCTGGCCGTCCATCTTTGCCAATGGCTTCCCTGCGGAACCGTCATTTTCCGCGCGCATCTGTTTTCGGCGTTCTGTTCGGCTCTGGCCTGCGGCGTCTTGTTCGTAGCGCTGCGCCGGCTTCTTGAAGACGCTGGCGATATAGAATCTCTGGCGCCGCCGTCCGCGATGCTGGCTATCATGGCTTATCGCTTGACGCCGGCCGTCTGGGAGCAATCTCTCACCGCTGAGGTCTACGCCCTCTTCGCCTTGGAATTCGTTTTGATCCTTTATATTCTTCCTTGGATCATCCGCCGCCCGCGCATTACTTTGGCGCCGTTGGCGTTTCTAATCGGCTTGCTTTTAGTTCATCACCGGCTATCGATTTTTTCGATTCTTCTTGTTCTGATTTTGTTTTGGATTCGCGTCTCGCCGGTTCTTACGCGGTGGCTGCGCCTTCCAGATTGCGACGTCAAGATTTCGGGAATAGATTTTCTTTTCGCCGGTCTCTGCGCTATTCCTCCACTGCTTTTGTTGTTATATTTTCCCTTTCGTGCATGGAAAAATCCGCCCATCGACTGGTTCGATCCCGAAACCTTTTCACGTTGGCTGCAACTTGTCAATGGCGGCCAGTTTAACGATATTCTCCAGCGCGGAATCGCCGCCTTCATCAGCCGATTCCATCCGGCGTACGCAGCCGCTTTCTTTTTCTTGCCGCTTTTTTGTTATGGCTTCGCAGCGATTTTGGCCGTATGGGGTTGGATAGTTCTTTTCCGTCAAAGGATTTGGCTAGGATTGTTAACGTTAGCGCTCTTCGCCGTCTATCAGGGCTTTTTTCTTGTCTACATCACCGGAGACCGGCAGGTTTTTCTGCTCCCGGCGTTATTGACGCTTACGATGCCCTTGGCTTTCGGCGCAGCGGATATCTTTTCCCGCCTGCGCCGTTCGAATTTATCGTTCTCCTCTTGGATCGGCGCATCGTTGGTTCTGGTATTGGCGGCGATTTCTCCTCTATTTCTCGCTTACGACGACCGCAAACCGTTCTTTCCCGTTTCTGTGGAATCGATAGCGAATCGCTTTGCCGCCGCAGGAGACCGATCCGCTTCCAGCTACGCCGACGGCGTTTGGCGCTTTGCGCCGCCTGGCCGTCCCATCCTCACCGGGCTTTTCGAACCCAGCGCCGATAACGAATATTTTCCCTTGCTCTATCAGCAAATCGTGGAATGCCGGGGCGTTTCCACTCCCCTGATTGGAGCGGGATTTCTCTTTTACGATTGGTATCGCGACCAGCTCAATTCCCGTCTATCCCAACCTCTAGAAATGCGCGGCGACCGGCTGATGCTTACCCGCGAGGATTGGCTTGAAGACGTTTGGTTGACTATCGTCGAACCCGGTCTGCAGGACGGATCCATCGCCGTTACTACCCAACATATTCCTCCCTCTTGGTTCGAACGGGCGCGGATACGAGAAGCGGCTCGCATAACGGTAGACCGCCGCGCCATATCTCTATCGTATCAAAGTTACATCCCCAGCGGATTCGTTTATATCTTATCCGCCAAAAATAAGGATAATCGGTGAGACGCCAATGAACCTGCCCATTCATCGCGCCGATATGGACAAATGGGAACGCGTTATCGCGATGACGATCGCCGCTTCCACGCCCTTCGTCATTACGCTAACGACGGTCGATTCCTACCTTCTGCCGAAGTATGTATGGCTTGCCTTTTGGACGGCGTTATGGCTTTTTCTTATCGCTGTCGATAAGCGCGGCCTACGTCATCCATGCGCCTTGGATTGGCCGATTCTAGCGTTATTGTCCTTATCCTTGATCTCAATCTTTCTTCATTACCGGACGCCCATACAAATCCGGGCTTACGGCAATCTGCTGCTCTTCGTTTTTCTCTTTTACGCTTTCCGCCGTATTTGGTCGATGGGCGCTTCGCGGGGTGGCAAGGGCAAGGTTTTTTCTGCCCTTGATCGAATACCACCCGCCCAAGATGGCGGCATGAATTCAAAGGCTGGCTTCGCCTTGCCTTTGCCACCCGCGATGGCGATTATCCTTACTATTGTCGCCAGTCTGTTATCCCTTCACGCCATACTACAAGATTACGGCGTCGATTTCGCCTATCGCTCCGGCGGAAAGGGAGATTGGCGCTTTTTAATAGTGGCTACACTGGGCAATCCTGAATTCCTAGCGGGAGGTTTGGCGATTATTTTGCCCGTCATCTTATCCTTTGGTTTGAGACAAGATCGCCGCGGCGGAAAAATAACGCGATTCCTGGAATCATTCGCGATAACCTTCGCCGTTCTGCTGATCGCCGCCTGTCTGGCCGTTACATTCTGCGTGGGCGCCGCCATCGGCTTGGCGGGAGCGCTTATCGCAGGGATCGGAACCGCCCTATGCCTGCGCCAATCCATCCACATTCCCTTGATTCGCGGGATGATACTTTTTCTCGCTTTTGCGTTCTCTCTCGCCTGGTATATCACGGATAATCCTTACAACAGCCACGGCCATTCCTTATATCAAGAAGCCAAAAAATCCCCCGCCTGGTTTTCTGGCTTCGGCGCCCGCCGCTTCAACTGGAAGACGACGCGCCTCATGATGGACGAATTTCCTCTAACCGGAATCGGTTTTGGCAACTACCTCACCGTTCACGAGCATTATCAGGGATTGAATTACAGCATCCAAAACCACGCTCACGACCGCTCCTACGTCGTTCCCGTCGATCAACCCCATTTTCAACTCTTGGAAACCGCCGCCGAAATCGGACCGATTGGGGTTTTGATTCTCTTTTGGCTCGCCGCCGTCTGGATCAAGGCGGCGATTAGGAAAATCCAATTGGAGCCGCACCATCGATGGTTCGCCTGGGGCGCCTATCTGGGAGTTTGGGCGGCGGCGGTTCATTCCCTGGCGAGTTTCCCCTTCCATCTTCCCGCCAGTTCTTTGTTTGTCGTTCTACTGGCGTCCTATCATGTCTCTTACCCTCAAAATAGAGCCGTTAATACGACATCGACCGACAAGAAATGGATAGCCTTCGTCCTTGCGGCGATCATTGCCGCATCATCTTACTTTCAATTTTTGAGCAGCAAGAATCTGCGCATTGGCTTGGAATTGAACGGGATGAACTCGCTGCCTTATCTGGAAGCGGCGCGTTTCTTCGATCCCTATTCCCATCAAGTTCATTACGCCCTGGCTCTTCGATACGGCGAATTGGGATGGAAGCAAAAAGCGATTGAATCCACACGGATGGCGTTGCGCTATCAGGAAGACCTCGAGTCTCATGAATTCCTGCATAGCATCTATTTGGGACAAAATAATCTCGCCGAGGCCATCCGGGAAAAGACGCGCGTCGTCGAGTTGAATCCAGTCTATCCCGGCCATCGCCGCGAGCTGGCGGCTCTGTTGCGCAAAGCGGGCGATGAGAAATCGGCGATAATTCAAGAAGCCGCCACCGCGGAATTGGAAAGTCAATTAAGCGCGAAATAGCCGCATTGACTCCTTAAAGAGAATGAATCCGAATCCCTTTTATCTATTCAATGGATTTTATTCTAATTGATACTTTTTTTGTTTTTCTCCTATGAAAGTTTTCCAAATCTATTAAAATATTGAATCGATTTTTTATAGGATTATAGAAGATCGATAGACATAATTTATACGAAAGAAAGGATGAACAAGAGCATGGAGAAGAAACTTATTTTAGGAGTGCGTTTTTCAACGATGAATGTCTTATTTCTGATAGCTGCCATACTATTGGCGGCGATGCCGGGTTGGACGTCGGTACGGCCTTTCAGCAAAAGCGGCTTTACCAACGATCCTGGAACACTGGCCCCTTATACGCCTCCTGCGCCCCATAATGGAACCGGCAAAAAATTGTTGGCTATTTATATGGTGGGCAGCGACCTGGAATCGAACGATCTAGCGGGGACGACGGATCTCAATGAACTCATAACGGGATATAACGAAATCGCTCCCGGCGCCGTTGATGTCATTGTCGCATTCGGAGGCGCCAATAAAGATGGCTGGCGCGGCATGAAATTCGCCGACATGGATCAAGTTATCAAGGATTCTCAAAATGGCGCTTATGGCGACGAGACCGCAAATAGTTCTTATCTCTACGCGGAAAGCCAAGCGCACATGGGCGATGAGAGCTCTTTAATCCTATTTTTGCAATACATTCAAGAAGGCTATCAAAATTACGATCAGCGTTTTCTCGTTCTATGGGATCATGGCGGATCTTATAGCGGCTTCGGCAACGACGAGAATTTCAATTTCGATGCCTTGTCGTTAAGGGAAATAAAAAACGCCTTCGTCAATGGCCAGGCGGGCGTTTGGGATATCATCGGCTTCGACGCCTGTCTCATGGCGTCGATGGAAGTCGCCCTGATTGTGAAAGATTACGCAAAATATCTCATTGCTTCCGAAGAACTTGAACCAGGCCACGGTTGGAACTGGAAAGGCGTCGTGAAGGAATACGCCAAAAGAAGCGCCGCCGTTGAAGCGGCTAAGGCCATCGTAAACGATTATGTTCAGGATATTCATCCTTATTATGCATCGGGCAAAACGCTCTCCGTCGTCGATCTTAGCCGCATGGACGAGGCTTCGTCGAAAATCGACGCCGTCGCCTGGGCTTTCGCCAACGCTTTGGATAATAATACGGAGGACAAACCTGCCGTCCTTGAAGCCTCCACTAAATCTCAAGTCTATGGACAGCAAGGCAAGAACGATCAAAGGATCAGTCTTGATCTTCTCCATTTCGCGCAGATCGCCCAATCCAAGATCGTCAGCGGCGAGAATTCGCAAAAACTGGCGGAACTCATCGCTGTCCTCCAATCTCTCGTAGTTCTCGCCCGCGACGACGGCACGAAGCCCAATTCGAATGGCATTTCCATTACTGCGCCCGAAAACAGTCCCGGCATCTCTGCGTATTATGGTACTCCCGGCATGGAGGCGTTTCAGACAGCGTTTCAAAAAATCAAACAAGACGACGTCGAATCTCCCGATATCGTAGATCAAAATCCCGACGCCGATGCTGGAGATATCGACTTCTCCGATCCGCTCCTCTCCCTATTCGAGGGAGAGGTGGATCCCGCTTTTTACGAATGGCTTTGGAAGTTGGAAGAGGAGATTTGGATTGAATACGAAGCAGGAAATTTGACGGACGACGAATTGAATGAAGAACTTGAATTGCTCTATTCGTCCTATACGGAAGAGAGTCCCGAATACCAGGAATGGTTGGCGGAAGTGGTTTACGATCCGGAACAATTGATGACTTTCGTCTTTATCCCGGAAAGCATCCTTAGTTACTTCATCTCGGGAGATTTCGAACTTCCTCCCGCCATCGACGGTTCCGAGGAATCGGATGGAGACATAGCGTCTTTCAATCCATCTCCCTCCTATCCCTTCCTTATCGGCGACCGGGCCGCTTTCGTCTATCAAAACGGCGGCCATGGTCCGGGAACGCAACCCCTCTCCGATACCCCCGTCCAGATTCAAGGCCTGCTGGTCGATTTCAGCGATCCCAATCTGACGAACGTCGTCACTACGTTTGGTCTCCTTTCCACTTTCGACGTAGATGACGATGGGAATATTGACGATTGGTTTATGACGGTGGCGGAAGTGGAAGCCTATTCCACCAGCAAACCGGGACAGTTCTTCACGCCGAAATGGAATCAATATTGGTATTTCATGGATTACGATCCTGAAGCCGATCCCATGTATTTACCTCTCTATTTCACGAACAAAACCAAAATCCTAGGCCGTTATTTTACCTTGTACGCCTCCGAGATCGATTATCAAGACGCCGATGTGGATTATTCCACCGGAACCCACGAGGTGGATTTCTATGGCAATCCCGTCGATTACGCCTCGCTGAATTTTATCGTGGCGGATAATAACATTGTCGTCGATCACGACATAAGGCCCTACAAAATTCTTTATTCGGGGCCGGACGACGAATACGGAACCGTGCAATACGATAAGAACGCTAAAAAGATAAAGATCGGCGATGCGATCCGTTTCTATTCCCTCGGCATCAACCTTACCCGCGAAGGGTACGACTTCTGGTTCGAGGAAAGCGATCTCTTAACCATCGCTCAAGAGCCAACCTATTTCGTCGAGCTGTTGCAATTCGAAGACGAGAACGGCGAGTTGCTGGATTACTATTACGCCATGCGCGCGGAAGACGTGGCGGGCAACGCCGTCATGACCGATCCCGCTCTCGCGGCGGCTCCGCCTGATGATACCAGCGTGTCCAATTGGTCGATTTATTAATTCGTTTCCGGCAAAAAAAACGTAATCGTGGACTTAACTTAATTGGTTTTATATACTACAATATAACAATAAAATTTGATCGAACATCGATGCGGGAACCATTCTTCCTTTCGCTTTATTGATTCCAGCGGTTCCCGTTCTTATCCTCCCTTGAGTAGCGCTTATCTTAAGCGCTATTTTTTTGCCCGTTGGAAGAAAATGAATTGGCGCAGTTATACCCTGCGAAACGATCATCCTATATGGAACTCTGCGTAATGATGGAATAATGGAAAATCGCCGGGAAGATTACTCGCGCGGTTCGACGTGCATTCGCGAAGATGCTTTTTTGGCGAGCAAGGAATCCAATCCTGGGGATTTTTGGATTTTCGGCGTTTGGCTTTGAAATTTCTTCAATTGTTCGTCTACTCCATCTTCTACGATGGCGGAACCGATTTTATCGGCAATCGTTCGGGTGTTTTCGATTTCTTGTTTCAGAGCCGCGCTTTCCTGTTGCAGAATCTCGATTCGTTCCGTCTTCTTTTGGATGGCGGATTGGACTTTACTCATTCTTTCTTTCAACGCATCCAGGCTGTTGTATTCTTCGTCTTCGTCTTTTTTGGTCGAAGAGCTCGCCGCTTTTTGGAAAGCCGATTCCAAATTCTGCATATTTTGTTTCAGCGTATCCAGGGTCAGCGATAAACTCTGCGTTTCCGATGCGACGCAATCCAAAATATGGCCGAGGACTTTCTCTTTCGAACGCACCAAATCGCCGCGTAACTGGCGGATTTTTTGAATGTCCGGGCTGAGTGAGCGGGCGAACAAAAGATACTTGGATTTGATGAGGCGCAATTCCATAGCCAATTCCGTCGCCCGTTTTTCGTCGCCATGGCTGCGGGCGTTGATCATCAATCCCAATTTTTCTTCGAACGCGTCTACGACTTTGGTATCTCTTTTTTTCCGGGCCAGATCAGATTCGCTTTGCCGGACATCCTGCGCCAATTGCAATACGTCTTTTCGCCGCCTGTCGAGTTTGGGCAGTACTTCCGCATTGTCCTTATGGCCCGATTCCGCCATGCATAACAAAATCAACATCTCGTCTTCCAGGTGATTGATATCGCCGTTGATGGCGATTTCTATCTGATTCGCGATATTTTCGGATTCATCGGAAAGGGAATGATGGCGATGATACTCGATCATCTGTTTTGCCTGTTCCACCGTAGTCCACATCACGCGTCCATCGCGAATCACCCGCACCAGCCGGTGCGCCGGAGCCTGCGTCGACCGTGCGCTCTCTTCCAAGACTCCGCGCATCAAGGCGTCGAAACGGCTCAAATCCAACTTCCCATCCTTCAACAGAATCAAATCTTTGAAGGATTTGCCGGATAAAATGGATTCGAAAGAGACGAAGTCGGCTTTGTGCATGAATTTCCTTTATGGAATTGCATCTGTCCTTGGTTTGGAAGGACGAATAAAATGTATATATATGAGCCTCTTGCAAAACTATATTATTCCTCCCCCAAGCTTGGGGGAGGTTAGGAGGGTGTTGAGATAAGTCTAACAAAATCAACCCCCCTCTAACTCCCCCCAAGCTTGGGGGGAGAATTGAAAAGAAAATTATACCATTTTTGCAAGAACCTCATATGATATTGTAAATTACTCGTAAATACGTTCAATATAGATTTTACCCCGATTTTCATTAATTTAAAGAATTGGAATGAATCAGGTGAAAATCGTTCTCATCGCCTATTCTGTATAGGCGGGAAGGATAGTAAAATCTAAAGATACAATCCTTTTTCTTCAATATACCGATAAACGGCGCGGGGAAGCATATATTCGATAGAAAGGCCTTTGCGCCGCCGTTCCCGGATATCCGAAGAGGAGATGTCGATCAATGGCATATCGACATGGCATATGCGTTCTGCTTCGGCGGAGGATTGGCCGTCATTTTGCTTCTGAAAACCAGGACGGGAAAATATGGCGACGCAGAATTCTTGCAGCAGCTTATCGCCGTCTTTCCATGTCTTCAACCGGTTTTTCCAGTCCTCTCCCGTAAGGAGATTGATTTCGGCGTCCGGAAAAACTTCGTCCCGCAGATAGCGCAACGTATCGATGGTATAACAGAATTTTCCCTGTTCGATCTCGTAGCTGCAGATTTCGAAACGGGGATTGGACTCGGCGGCCAGACGCAGCATCTCGAGCCTGTCTTCTCCCGACGCCACGTTGGATTCGTTCTTATAATGCGCCACTCCCCCCGACGGGATGAAAATCACCCGGTCCAGCGAGAGCGATTCCAAAGCGGTTTGCGCCAAAATCAAATGGGCGATATGCACGGGATCGAATCCGCCGCCATAGACTCCGATGCGCTTCAACGGGATGCGTTCCATCGATTCCTTCCGTTGGAGAAGTTATACCAATTCCATTGAAAATTGTAACTAATAATTCCCTCGCACTTTGGGAGAGGGCTAGGGTGAGGGAATATTCGCTTAATACTACCAACCCTCACCTAACCTCTCCCACTCTTGGGAGAGGAATATAAAAAGCGGCAAAATCAAAGGCGATTGGTATTATTCCCGCAGATGTCCTTCGCCTAGTACTACGAATTTCTCGCAGGTCAATTCCACTAGCCCCATCGGCCCGCGCGCATGGAGCTTATCCGTGGATATCCCCATCTCCGCTCCCAGCCCGTATTCGCCGCCGTCCGAAAAGCGCGTGGAAGCGTTCACCATCACCGACGACGAATCCACATCCCGCAAAAAGCGCATAGCAGCGGAATAATGGTTGGTAACGATGGCGTCGGTATGGGCGGACGAATGAAGGGCGATATGATCGATCGCCTCGTCCATGCTATCTACGATTTTCACAGCAACGATAAGATCGAGATATTCCGTATCCCAATCCTCCGGCGTTGCGGCTATCACGGCGGGATCGATCTTTTGCGTCCGTTCGCAGCCTCTGATTTCCACACGGTTCCGCTTCAAATCCGCAATCAGATTTTTCAGAAAATCCCCCGCCATCGCTTGATGAACAAGAAAGGTTTCGGCGGCGTTGCATACTCCTGGACGTTGGATTTTGGCGTTCATGCAGATTTTATGCGCCATCTCCGCATCGGCGTCCTTGTCCACATAAACATGGCAGTTGCCATCGTAATGCTTCAGAACGGGAATTGTCGCCAGTTCTACGACGGTTTCGATCAGCGACTTGCCTCCACGCGGAATAATTACATCAACTAAACCGTTTAACCGGCACATCAACCGCACCGCCTCCCGGTCCGTCGTCTCGATAAAC
This sequence comes from Candidatus Omnitrophota bacterium, assembly GCA_040755155.1. Lineage (NCBI taxonomy): Bacteria > Pseudomonadati > Candidatus Omnitrophota > Candidatus Omnitrophota bacterium. The sequence continues at coordinate 51,305 of JBFMBP010000081.1, forward strand.
GAAACCGCCGCCGCTGGCAGGCCGCATTCCTTCAACGCCTCTTGCAGAATCCAGGCCAAGGCGATGTTGGAATGAATCGCTTCCGAACCGCCTCGCAGCAGGATGGCGTTACCTGATTTCAGACATAACGCCGCCGCGTCCGCCGTCACGTTGGGACGCGATTCGTAGATCAATCCAATCACGCCTATCGGAACCCGCATCTTCCCAACCCGCAATCCATTCGGACGCACGCGCATCTGCGTAATCTCTCCCGCTGGATCGGGCAGCGCGGCGACTTCTTCCAACATTTTCGCGATGCCTTCGATACGCTTATCCGACAGTTCAAGCCTGTCCAACATCGCTGAGGATAAACCTTTCTCGAGTCCGTAGGTCAGATCGAAGCGGTTTTTTTCTTGGATGGAGGCTCTCTGCTCCCGCATCCGCTCCGCCGCCGTCATAAGCGCGCGATTTTTCAGGTTAGTAGAAACGCCGGCTAAAACGCGGGAAGCTTTTTTCGCCTCTTCCGCTTTATGCCGGATATAAGTTTCCAAGTTTTCTATGGAGTTGGGGCTATTGTTCGTCATTGTTCGCCTCGCTGTTGTCAGAATCAGGATATCCAAGATGAAAGGATGGCCAGGATTTTTTTATACTGAATATCCAGATAATCCTGATTCCAACAAACAAACAACCGTCGATACATAATTAGGAAGAGTAGGCTCAAAGCCTAATCCGCCATTCTTCTATTTATATCGCTGTTTTTGAATTATAGATGGTATGCTGCCGGAATTTTAAGTCTTGAATCGGGATTCGTTGGAAAAAGAGGCGCCCCGCAGGACATTCTATATTTTTTTGCTCAAGGATTCTTCTATTCTGCCGATAATCGATAACGGGATAGTATATCCATATGTAGAATTGCGTCTTGAATCCGGCGGCAAGGCATCATTAACGGCGAATGGCAATGGTTAACGGACCGACCGCCATAGGGAGTTCTCCCCAGATTCATTATCGCCCCGATCCTGGCGAACCCGCCGTCCGTTTGTCCGCGCCTCCCCAGCAAACTGCAGGACTGGTTACGGCGCAAGAACAGCGAAACGAAACCCGCTTGCGTTCGCGAGCCATCATTAGCGGTCAGGATATTCTTTACTCCAAGCGCACGTTTACCTTAAGTTACGGCGATGGATCGCCTGTCTACAATGCGGGATTGACCACCGTCGTCACCCGTTCCGATGCCAACGGCTTTTTGCCCGACAATCCGCTCCAATCGGCGGACGCTCAGGGAAATGGCGGCAATGGACAAGAAGACGGGGAGAATGTGGACGCCGCCAATGGCGTCCAACCAGCCTCCAATCCCCAACAAGCGCTGCAACCCACGGAAGACGAACTCAACCAAACCAAACAGGACTTGGAAAACGACGACGCCCGCCTGGCGCGCAACCTCGCCCGGGCGCAACTCGAGCAAGGGCAAGCCATGCAAAGCGGCAATCCCATCCAATTCGAACAGGCTCAACGCAAGCAGCAGGAGATCGCACGCCAATTGGAAGAAAACGAAAAGGATAAACGCGAAGTCGAGCTGGACAAAATGGCGGTCAAGATGCAAGACGCTCTCGATTCCGCCGGGGCCGATGTGGAAGAAAATGGAAACACCGTTGCGGGAATGCTTGATGCTTTATTCGGATTGAGAAACGGTTCTTCGGCTCTTGCCGGAACTTTCTTCTCCCAACCCAAATAATCTCTCCTTCTCCAAGAAAAAAGGGCGAGCGTCCGGCTCGCCCTACGAGATGTTCTCGTTGATCCGTTGGCGGAAAAAAAGTTATTACTTTGCATCTCCGCCGGATTGTATTCCTAAGAGATTGAAAATCGGGTCGATCATCCACTTAAAGTAATTTTTGTAGATCATAGACAGGGATATCGTATCCCAAAAGGCGATTAATACTCCCAGAATCACCAACAAAACCACGACGTTAGCGATGATTTTCACAGAACCGCCAGCGAAGAAATCGGCGGCTTTTTCTTTCGAGGATTTTGTGGGTACTTTCGTTTTTCTGCCCCGGAGAATGCGGTCGCGGTCGCACTCCAGCGATCCCAGCGTCTCGTTAAGAAGGATATTGGCGTCGTGCCATTCGATCAGGGTTTTATTGACTTCCAGCGGACTGAGATTATGGAAGCCGCTTAGAGTAATCGTCCGTTTCACGGTGGTGAGGATCGACTGTCCGATATGAAAATCCTTCTTGATCAATTTCATGAACTGGCCGTGGTGTTCGGCGACGACTTGCTTGATCTGCTGAAATTCCGGATCGAGTTTTTTGATATCTTCGTCGGCTCCGTAAAAGGAAGTCGTTAGGATTTTGTAGAACTTATGCCAGATTTTCATCAACATCTGGATTTCGTCCATTTCCTCTTCTATTTCTTTTATGGGTACAGTAGCCACGTCTTAACCTCCTGTCCGTTCCGAAAAAATAACGCTTCCACGAAGACCCGGCTGCGTCATGGCGCAATAGGAATATATATCTTGATTTCTCGCTTTCGAAAAGAGACGCGGCCTATTTTCTTTCTTCTCTTAGGAACATCCCGCCCCTGGTTCGCGGGCTTGAGCAGGAGAAAACCGATGCTTTTTGGAAGAGTAAGTAGAAGAGCCATCTTGGCTCTTTCTTTTTCCACGAAAGAGGCTGGATGCCTCTTCTCCCCGGAGCGGCGAATAAATTATGGAGCGCCATGAGAATAAAGGTTGACTTTTTGCTGTGAAATCTGTTAAAAACGATGATAAAATAGATTTATATAATTTATATTCTATGGTTGTCCAGGAGTGGGAAATGAAAAATCGGTCGTCAGGTTTTACGTTAATCGAACTGCTTATCGTCGTAGCCATTATCGGCATTCTGGCGGCGATCGCCGTACCCAACTTTCTCAACGCCCAAGCGCGGGCCAAACTGGCCCAATGCTATGGCAATATGGCTTCATTGCGCACCGCTATCGGAATGTATGAAGCCGATAAAGGCTGGGCGCCGTGGGATAGGGGAACGGAATATGCCAATGGCAGTAGTTATATCTCGCTGACGACGCCGGTGGCATATCTTAGCGGATGGGGCGTAGTATCGGATATCTTTCCTCCCAAAAACAATATCGACCAGCGCAAGTATTACGACTACGGCGCGCCGTTGCGCTATGGGGCGGAGCCGGATACCGCCGCCGGTCAAGAACGTATCAGGGAATATAAAGCCGCAGGCGTCAGTTATGTCGTCAGTTCTTCCGGTCCCGATGGCGATACCGATTGGCCGTGGACCAGTTGGGCTGTCGGTCTTCGCGTCTTGAATACGCCCCAAAAAGCGGGAAGCAATGGCGACGGCGGAGCGTTTTTCTCCGTCAGCAACGGGCTGATTTCCGGCGGCGACATCGTCAGCACCAGCGCAAAAACGTATCAATAAAAATTAAAAGAATATTTTTACAATCGATTCGCATGTTTATAGATGAATCCGGCGCAGCTTTGTAAATAACAAGCGGCGCCGGTTACGTTTGTCTTTTACGAAACGTTTTCCCATTATATCGGTTCCATGCTCGGCAAAGGAACCGTTTTTTGTATAGGTATTATCCAAATTCCATGCGATCGTTGGGAGATAAAGATAAGGAAGAGAAGTTGGCCAATAATTTGCTATTTATATAACATTATTTTCTTGGAGTTCATCCCTATGAAAAATTCTTTCGCCTTTTATCTCGCCGCTTGCGCTGTTTTTTCCCTTTCTGCCGCTTCGGAACCCATCTCCTATAATTTAGCGGCTGAACGCGCCGGACGGCTCTTTGAAAATCTCCAATTGGATATCCCCCGCGCTCAACCTATCTTTCTGCAAAAAATGAAATTAGGCCAAGAGTGGCTGGAGGCATTGCGATCCTTGACGGCGGAGAACGCTCATGATGGCGCTGATGGCGTCGTCAAGTGGCTTATGGTATGGAATCGCTGCCGTTATGGTTCGTCGCCTTCCACGCTGATCTCCCGCGATGCTTATCGGCTGCGCGACCAATTTGCTATAAATGCGGCGGATTCCGCCAAAATCAAGGAAAGTCTGCCTTCCCTGGAGCCAATCGTCTCCGAATTGCTATATGAACTGGAAGCCATCGACCGCATCGAACGCTGCCGCCGCCGGGATATAACCATTCAAGTCGTCGATAAAAACGGACATCCTGCGCCCGGCGCCCGCGTTGCGCTCCAACAGACGCGCCACGATTTTCTTTTCGGATGCAATGTCTTCCGCTGGGAAGAAAGGGAGACGCCTTCGCAGCAATCCTATCGCCGTCTCTTCGCCCAATTAATGAATTTCGCCACCATAGGTTTTTATTGGCCCGCCTACGAGCGAGCGCCCGGCCAAACGCGCCGCGCCTATGCGGCTGGGGCTGCGAAATGGTGCTTGGAGAATGGCATTATCGTTAAAGGGCATCCCTTGGTTTGGAATTTCACCGATCCTTCCTGGCTGCCGGAGGATCCTGATAAAGCCCAGCCATTGCTTATGGCGCGCATCAAGCGCGAGATCGAAGATTTCAAAGGCTTGATCGAAATTTGGGACGTCGTCAACGAAGCCACGGTTTTCGACCGGAAATCCTTTTTGCAGCGCGCTCCCAAAACTACCCGGCTTTGGCAAAAGGCCGGGCAGATGGAATTGACGATCGAAGCCTTCAAGACGGCGCGAAAAGCCAATCCAAGAGCCGAACTCGTCATCAACGATTATTATCTCCACAATCGCGAGCAAGCCGATAACGATTCTTCCATCGAAGGCGAAAAACATGAAATCTATGAGGACGTCCTTGAAGCCCTCGTCGAAGAAAACGGCGAACCTCTTTACGATATCATTGGCGTTCAATCCCACATGCACAACGGGGCATGGCCTACGAAACATATCCTTTCCGTCGTCGACCGTTTTGCGAATTACAAAAAACCTCTCCACTTCACCGAAACCACCATTGTTTCCGGCACTAAAAAGGAGAAAGAACAATGGGAAACGACAATGGAAGGCGAATGGCGTCAAGCGGAAGAAGTCGAACGCTTTTACCGGACGGTTTTCTCCTGTCCGCAGGTGGAAGCGCTAACATGGTGGGATTTCTCCGACGACCGCGCCTGGCAGGGCGCCCCGGCGGGCTTGATCCGCAAGGACATGTCGCCCAAGTCCGCCTATGAGCGCTTGTTATCATTGATTAAAGGTGAATGGTGGACTCAGGAAGAGTTCCTATACGAAGCCGAACCAGTCCGGACGCGCGCATTTTTAGGAGATTATACTGTTGCCATTACCTCCAAAGATGGAAAAAAATGGGAAAGAAAATTTTCTCTTCAGCGGGGAGAAGAACCGATCGACATTACAATCCGCATGGATTGATTTTCGTTTTGCGTTGGGAAAATGAATTCCCGTTTAGGATGCAGCCTTGCTCATGCGGCGATGAAGGAGGATTATAACAGAGTGCAGGCGGGACCTCCGCGTTCCCTGCGCGTTTCATGAGTTATTAACCATTTCAAATCGAGGGAGAGACGGAATGACGAGTCCGAATCGAATGAATCGAAGAAGTTTCTTGGCGAAGAACGGAAGAGCGGCTTCTATGCTGGCGTCCGCGTCGTTGCTGGCCCCATCGCTCCGATCGGCGGCGGCGAACGATAAAATCCGCATGGGCTTGATCGGCTGCGGCGGTCGAGGCAGCCATCTTATGCTCATGACCCAACAGATCGATCCCGCCGTTCAATTCGCCGCCGTATGCGACGCCTCCGAACTCAAACGCAACCAGGCATTGGAGAAAGCCGCTCCCGGCGCGCAATCGTTCGTCGATCATCGCAAACTTTTGGAAATGAAAGAGATCGACGCCGTCGTCATCGCGACTCCCGAACATTTGCACGGTCCCCAGTTGATGGACGCCGTGGCGGCGGGCAAGGACGTTTACGTCGAGAAGCCGATGACCTACTCGGTGGAAGAAGGCGTTCGCATCATTAACGCCGTGCGCAAAACCGACCGCATTGTGCAAGCCGGAATGCAGCGCCGCAGCGCGCCTATGTGCATCGAAGCCAAAAAACTGGTGGATCAGGGCATCCTGGGCGATGTAACTCTGGTTCGAGCGCAATGGTATTGGAACGTTCCACCGCTTAGTCCCGAATGGAAAGTACAAGGCGACTTCAACTGGGAACTCTTCCTCGGTTCCGCACCCAAGCGGCCTTTCGATCCGATTCGCGCCGCGCAGTGGAATTGGTATTGGGACTATTCCGGCGGCATGGTAACCGGCCAAGGCGTGCATTTAATGGACTTGATTCAATGGTTCATGGGCAAAGGCGTTCCCCGCTCGGCGTCGATGCAGGGCGACTCGTATATTCTCGGCGGTGAATGCCCGGACGTTTTCAGCGTGAACTACGAATACGACGGCTTTACAGCGTCTTGGATTCTTTCCTACAACAACAGTTTCGATAATGGCTGGAAGGTAACCTTCCACGGAACCAAAGGAACGCTGGTCATCGGCGAACCCATATTCGCCGAAGGCGAAACGGGCTACCGTATTTATAAAGAGTACTGGCGGGATGTGGAGAATCGCGTTCCTATCTACAAGAGCGAAGAGGGGCTTCCCACCGAGCCGCATATCGTCAACTGGCTGGATTGCATGCGCACCCGCAAGCAGCCGAACGCCCCCGTCGAAGTAGGGCACACCGCCGCCGCCCCTTGCCATTTGGCCATCGCCGCTTTTCGTAACAAGACGGTTGCTAAACTTGATAAGGAGTGCACGAAGGTAACGCTGTAAGAAGGGAATTATATACCTAACAATAGGAAAAATGGTGGGCTACGCTTCGCTTTGAGCCCACCCTACGCAGCTATAGAAATGAAGGATGGGTCGCGTTTTTTGACCCATCGATATTTATCCGTATTTAATGGATCAATTAACACGATCCATCTTACGATCTGAATTATTTAAACCGCCGTCATCTTCTCTTGATAGAAAAGATGCCGAATGAGGAGAATTTGCAGATTGGGATGGAGTCCCTTGAGGAAGGAGCGGCGGGCTTCAAATTGGGGGGTATGCGCTAGTTTTTCGCAGGCGCTTAATAGGGCGGAGAGATTATCCCACTTACGTTCTTCGAATTCCTCATCCGGCAGGTTTTCCGCCTGCGTTACGATTTCGGAACCAAGGATTCGGATTAAATCATCCCGTGAAATCATCATAGCGCCGCCTCGCCGATCGGCGGAATCAAGGGAAGGACGGAGGCGGCGCCCCCGTCCTTCATTTTGGACACTCTTTTTTCTCTCCCAAGCTTGGGGGGAGTTAGAGGGGGGTGATTTTGTTGAATTTAAAACAACCCCCTCCTTAGCCTCCCCCAAACTTGGGGGAGGAATGAAGGAAATACGCGATTAAATATAGCCCTTCGTCATCAAATATTCCGCCACCATCAACTCGCCTTTGGCGGCGCCGCGCTTGGTATTGTGGGAGAGTGAGCAATACTTGAGGCCCCTCTCGCCGAACACTTCGTCCTGGCGGATGCGTCCGACAACTGTGGTCATGCCATCGCCTAATTCGCGATCCAATCGCGGTTGCGGACGGTTGTCTTCTTCCTTAACGATGATGGTCTCTTCCGGCGCCGAAGGCAGGTCGCCGAACGTTTTGCGGCATTGGACGTTGTAATCTGCAATGATCTTCTTGTAATCGGCGGGGGAGCACGGTTTTTCCGTCTCTACGAATATGGAGAGAAAATGCCCATCGATCGTGGGAACCCGCGTACAGGTGCAACTAACGGGGAAATTCGCGTTTTGGATGGAATCGCCCGCCATTTTTCCCAGCGTCTTCACTGTTTCCAGGGTTACTTTGCCTTCTTCTTTGGCGATGTAGGGTATGACGTTATCGACGATGTCCAAGGCGGGGTTGCCGGGATATCCGGCGCCGGAAAGCGCCTGCATCGAGGTCATGAATACGCGCCGGACGCCGCAGGCTTCGTAGAGCGGCTTGAGCGAGATGATGAGTCCCATCGTGGTGCAATTTGGTCCCGGAACGACGAATCCTTTCCATCCCCGATGCTTGCGCTGCTTCTCGATCAATGGCGCATGGCCGGCGTTCACTTCCGGCACGAGAATGGGCACGTCTTCTTCGTAACGGTAGGCGGACGCCGTGCTGATGACTGGTTTCTTTTCGGCGCAACGGCCTTCGGTCTCTTTGGCGACGTCGGAAGGAAGAGCGGAAAAAACAATGTCGTATGGCTCCAATTCCCCAGCGGCGTCCTCTGTGTTTTTCACCGTCATTGAGGCGATCTCTTTGGGAAGCGGAGTGGGGGAGTGCCACGACGCCGCTTCGCCGTAGGTTTTCCCCGCCGAACGTCCCGAAGCGTACAGCCCCGAAATTTCAAACCATGGATGTCCGAACAGAGCTTCCAAAAATTGTTGTCCGGCCACCCCCGTCGCGCCTAAAATCGCAGCCTTCTTCTTTTGCATGATTGCATTCTCCAATGATTGAGTGAACGAATTCCCGGCTTTTCTCGTCAAGAAACAACCGCGATAAACCTCTAATTTTATCGTATGGAAAAGGGAACTAAAAGTGCAATGAGGGGAAATGGCGAATTCTTCCGCTGAAATGTTCTCATTGGATATTTGTTAACCCTATTCGTTTTTGAGGGAGAATAATTTACTTATGTTACGCGCCTGGGAGCGCAGGCGTCCCGCCTGCATAGTTTTTCGTTGTTGCGGGCGAGGGCGCCCGCGCACCCAGGAAAGTATAATTATATTGGTTTATCGGTCTTTTGAGAGCAAGCGTTCGATCCTATCCAATTTCGTATAAATCATGTATAGCAAGACGAGAAAAACAACCGGGACGGCAATTCCAAGCGCCATAAGCGGAAGCATAATAAAAATCTCCATGAGCATCTTCTCCTTCTCCTTATAGAATCGATTTGGCATAAATCGCAAAATTACGGATAATTTATATAAGGTAATACGCCTAGGGGCGCCCTTTATTTCATAATCATTCTATTTCATGCTAATAAATGCTGCGAGGATTATACAACCATTCGATGCCGGAGGATGCCGATATGCTGGAAAATCTCGACTTGACCCCATCGCTTTCCAAGGAAGAGTTCAAGGAATACATTACTCCCCTAGAAGATCGGCTGCGGGATTTGCAGCGCGAGATCGTTGATAAAAAACGGCCTGTTCTGCTGGTCTTCGAAGGAATGGAGAGCTGCGGCAAAGGCGACAGCATTCGCCAAGTGGTTTCTCCCCTCGATCCGCGCGGTTTTAAAGTATACTTGACGCGCATGGAGATGAACGAGGAAGAACTTTTACGGCCTCCCCTTTGGCGTTATTGGTTGAATATTCCCGGAAAAGGAACCATCGGCATCTTCGATAAGGCCTGGTATTTTCCCGCCATCGCCCAAAGAGTGCAGGGAGAACTCAGCGATCATTCCTGGAGCAACCGCAAGGATGAGATCAAGCAATTCGAACGGCAATTGGTGGATGATGGAACCATTCTCATCAAAATTTGGCTTCATATCAGCAAGAAAGAACAGAAAAAGCGCTTCAAAGTCATGGAAAAAAGCGCTTACGAAGGCTGGCGCGTTACTCAGGAAAACTGGGAGGAACATAAACAGTTCGATAAATATGTCGCCGCCGCCGACGAAATTCTGGTCGAAACCGATACGCCTTACGCTCCCTGGACGCTCGTTCCCGCCACGGATCGCCGCTACCGCCGAGCCGTGATTCTGCGCGCGATCGTCGAAACGCTGGAGCGATCTCTTGGCGCTCCGCCCAAGCCGGAGACGAAAATCAGCGCCGTCCCCGCTTCCACCGAAACCCGGCATATCGCCGGCTTGACGGTTCTTGAACGCGTGGATCCGACGATCTCCATTTCCCCCGAAGAATACCGCGAACAGTTGAACGCAAGCCAACAGCGGCTGAGGGAATTGGAATTCGCCTGCTATGCGAAGCGGATTCCCGTCGTTATCGTTTACGAAGGATGGGATGCCGGAGGCAAGGGAGGAAACATTAAGCGCGTAACCGACAAACTCGATCCTCGCGGCTATAACGTCATTCCCATCGCCGCGCCCAGCGGCGATGAAGCCACGCATCATTATTTATGGCGTTTTTGGCGGCATCTGCCCAAGGCGGGTCATTTCGCCATCTTCGACCGTTCCTGGTATGGCCGGGTGATGGTGGAGCGCATCGAAGGATTTTGCAAGGAAGAGGAATGGAAGCGGGCTTTCTACGAGATCAACGAATTCGAACGCCATCTCGCTCATTTTGGCACGGTCATCGTCAAATTTTGGATTCACATCAGCAAAGACGAACAATTGCGCCGCTTCGAAGAACGCAAAACCATACCCCACAAGAGTTATAAACTGACCGATGAGGATTGGCGCAATCGGGAAAAATGGGATATTTACGCAACGGCCGTCAACGAAATGATCGAACGCACCAGCACCAATTACGCCCCTTGGACTATCGTCGAAGGCGATTGCAAACTGTACGCCCGCGTCAAAGCGTTGAATACGATCGTGGACGCGATCGAAGGGAAACTCTAAAAGGCCAATAGGGAGAAGAATGGCGGGCTGCGCTTCGCTTTGATCCCACCCTACGCAATGGGATTAATAAGTTGTTGACAACCTTTTGGGATATTGGTAGACTTCTCATCGACGATGAACGAAATTTCATGCGATATGGATGGGCGCCCCCCATCAACCGGCTTGCCGGTTCGAATATGGAAGCCTCTTCAGCCGTTCCCGGCGATTATATGGCGTTTTTTTACGTCCATCTTTCGCTTGACGAACGTGAGGAAGGGTTCTGCCGATAATTTTTTATTACCTTATGAGAATTATACTGTCTGCATCCTCCCATCTTTCTTTCCTTTGCCGCCTATAAAAGCCGGCTATTGCTCCCCTCGGACTTGCGCGATGAATTCCATGACCGTTAATGAGGTTAAACAATAAAGTTATGAAAACGATCTCTATGATGGAGGAGACCGATAACAAGAATAGCCTGAGCGGCTCCCCAGCCGCCAATGCCGTAGAAATCCGGCAGACGATCCGTTTGATCAACCTGGAAGAGAGCCGTGATCTCTTCGGCGCCCGCGATGAAAATCTTCGTCTGCTGCGGGAGCATTTCGCCGCCCGCATCGTCGCTCGCGGCGATACTATCGCTCTCTCCGGCCATCCGGACGAAGTGGCGGCCATCGCCTCCGTATTCGAAGATCTGCTCAAACTGGTGCGCCAGGGCGACCGCATCACCCGCCGGGACGTGGAATACGTTCTCGCTTATTCCCAGCAAAAAGCGGCTTCTCCCGCCACGGACGTCTTTACGCCTATTACTATGCCGTTGCGGGGGAAAAAAGGGATTATCAAACCCAAAACCTTCGGGCAGCGCCAATACGTCAACGCCATCGCCCAAAACGACATCGTCTTCGGCATCGGTCCGGCGGGCACGGGAAAAACCTACCTCGCCATGGCCGCCGCCATTTCCGCCCTGGAGCGGAAGCAGGTGAGACGGATCATCCTGGCCCGGCCCGCTGTGGAAGCGGGGGAATCGCTGGGATTTCTGCCCGGCGATCTCCAAGCCAAAGTCGATCCGTTTCTGCGCCCGCTTTATGACGCTCTCTATGACATGCTCAACGCCGATTTGGTTCATCGCTACATCGAACAGAGCGTCGTGGAAATCGCGCCGCTCGCTTATATGAGAGGCCGCACGCTCAACAGCTCGTTCGTCGTTTTGGACGAAGCTCAGAATTCCACCAGCGAACAGATGAAAATGTTTCTTACCCGGTTGGGCTTCGATTCCAAAACCGTCATCACCGGCGATATCACCCAGATCGATCTTCCCTCCGGCCGCAAAAGCGGCTTGATCGAAGTGAGCGATCTTCTTAAGAATATCGATGGCATCGCTTTCGTCCGGTTCAACCAACAAGACATCGTGCGCCATCCTTTAGTGCAGAAGATCATCGCTGCGTATGAAGAGAGAGACAAGGAACTGAATAAAGACGACTCCGTTGCGCGGAATCGCGCCGAGTCCCATCGAGTTACCAACTCGAATGAGACGGGAGAATAAACCCGTTCCCAGATCATGAACTCGACTACCCACAATTCGGATAAAAAGAAGCCTTGGACGATTCGGAAGGGACGCCATGCCTGGAAAAACCGTCTTCAAGGAATTCTCGATAGAATTAAGCCGCACGCTTCCTATTACGGCGCGTTGACGGCGGCCGTCATCATTATTTATTCTTTGATCCGCCCTCCTTCGGCGATCGATTTGAGCCGATTCCAACTCGATCGTCCTTCCCCCCGCGTGATCCAGGCTCCATTCGAATTCGATTACGTCGACGAGGAAGCCACGGAAGCGGAACGGCTCAAGCAGGAAGAATACGAACCGCCCGTGTATAACAGGTTGCAGGAAAAATCCGAGCAGATGCATCAGCATCTGCAAACGATCGTCGATCGTTTCCGCAAAACGCCCCGCAAGGACAACGAAGACCTCGAAACGTGGATTCGATCCATGCTGGATGGAACCGGCGTGGCGCTGGAAAATAGTATTTACAATCCCGAAAGGGAACTTCCGGAAGACATCCCCCGCACGACGTACGACAGTCTACTCTTTTACAGGCAATTCGAAACTCTTTGGAATATCATTTTGACGAGCGCAAAAGAGGCGGAAGGTTTGGGAATCGCCGACAACGCGGCCCCATTGCGCAAGGAGGAATTCTATTCCAACAATCTGGCGGTCGGCGTGGAACTGATCGATGCGCAGGGAAATCGCAGCATCTCGCCCGCCGTTCTGGAAATCAGGACGCAACAGGAATTTTTCGACAAATACCGCCAGAAAATCGAAGCCGCCTTTCCCGATGAGAACAAAGATTACGCCGCCCGGGAATTGGCGATAGACCTGATCCACTGCGTCTATACCGGCCACAGCCTTATTTTCAATAAAAAGGAGACCGAAGCCAAGCGCGAGGCGGCCCGGAATCGAGTCGGCGATGTCGTCAACCACGTCAATAAGGAAGATACATTAATCGGAAAGAACGATATCGTTACGAGCAAGCATTTGCAGAAACTTCAGGCGTTGCACAACCGCATCCGCATTTCCCTTTATTCGGAAATCGGCTATTTCATCATGGCTTTTCTCTTAGTTCTTCTAGTGTTGAAATACCTAAAAATCTACAATCGCGACATTGCCGAAGATGCGCGCAAAGTCTTTGTGATCTTTGCGGGGATGATTCTCGTTCTTATCCTAGCCCGCATCGTCGGCCAATTGTCGCTGCTCGATATGGGGAGCAATACGTTGAAGCAGGTCGGCTACGCCGTACCCGTCGGCGCTCTCGGCGTCATTGTAACGCTTCTCGCATGTCCGCGGTTGGCGGCCTTTTTGTGCGTATTCTGTTCGCTTTATATGGGCGTCATCTTCGCGGGAGGCTCCGATTTTCAAAGTTTGAACTACGTCATCGTCGCCATTGTCACTTCCTGCGGCGCCATTTACGCCGTCTCCCGCATCCGTCAGCGCAGCGATCTGTACCGCGCCGGGGGTATGGCTATGCTGTTGGCCAATCTCATGATCTTAGCCATATCGTTGCAACAGCACAAAACCTTCGAGCAATTCATTTTGCACGCTCATGAAGTGAAATATTCCTTGATCTGGGGCGCGGTCAATGGCGGCTTGATTTCCGTTCTATCCATGGCTCTCTTGCCTTTATTCGAGGATTTCTTCGGCGTGACGACGGATATGAAATTACTCGAATTGAGCCACAAGAACGAACTTATGCAGCGGCTCGAACAGGAAGCCCCCGGCTCCTATCAGCACAGCATGCGCGTGGCCACATTGGCCGAGTCGGCGGCGGAGTCGATCGGAGCCAATGCCCTTCTCACCCGCGTGGGCTGCTATTACCACGATATCGGTAAAATGGTGAAACCCCAATATTTCGTCGAAAACCAGCAAACCCGCGCCGATAAGGCCAAACACGAGAAAATCAAACCGACCATGAGTTGCTTCATCATCCGCAGCCACGTGAAGCATGGAATGGAACTGGCGGAAGAATATCATCTGCCCCAGGTGATCCGCCATTTCATTCCCGAACATCACGGAACGACGTTGATGACCTACTTTTACCACCAGGCGCTCGCCGCTCAGGAGACGGAAGGCGCCGTCAAGGAAGAAGATTATCGTTATCCGGGGCCGAAGCCTCAGTCCAAGGAGACGGCGATCGTCATGCTGGCGGACGCGCTGGAAGCGGTTTCCCGCACGTTGAAAAATCCGTCGGAAGGAGAAGTGCGCCAGCTGGTCCGCAAGATGATCAACGACCGCTACATGGACGAGCAATTCGATGAGTGCGACCTGACGCTGCGCGATCTTCACAAACTTTTCCTTGCGTTTTCCGACTCTATCATTCACATGCTGCACCAACGCATCGAATATCCAGAGGCGCCTAAACCCAAAGAGAAAACGGAGGAAAAAGAGCTGCCGAAAGAGGAGCCGCTCGCGGCCGCCGCCGTCTCGGCGAAGCCGGAAGAGAAGAAAGAAAACGGCGAAAAAACGAAGCTGGAAAAGAGCGCCGTTTGAATAATGGGGCGGGAAAATTGGGAGATGGATGTTTTTATCGAAGCGGCGTATAATCGGGAGGATGTGGACCTGGAGCGGCATGAGCGATTCGCCCGCCTGCTGCTGGAAGCGGCGAGCGAGCGGGATGGCGAACTGAGCGTCGCCCTAGTGGACGATGCGGCCATCCAGGAACTGAACCTCCGCTATCGAGGCGTCGATGCGCCTACCGACGTGTTGTCTTTTTCGCTGCGAGAGGGCGAACCTGTCGGCCTGTCCCATGCGCTGGGGGATATCGTCGTTTCCGTGGAGACGGCGGAGCGCCAGTCTGGCCGATTCGGCCATTCCCTGGCGGAGGAAATCGACGAGTTGTTGTTTCATGGTTTTCTCCATCTTTTGGGATGCGATCATGAAAACGATTCCATCCGAAATTGGATGGAGAGAGAATTCTCGCTGCGGATGGATCTTCAACGGTTGAATGCGCCGCATATTCCAAAAGGATTGATCGGCGGCGATCATCATATCGAATAGAGAGGGGAGGAGAGACTGGCGCTTTTTAATTGTTCGGTAAGGGGCGCCTAAATTTAGGATATGCAAGATATTCTGCGTATGGGTGCGATAATCGTTTCGGCTGTGGAATCGGGGAAAATGGACATGGCAGCGAGCGCGGATGAGACGAATCTTCTCATCCAGGCGGTTGTATTTGTTCTCTGCGTATTGGCTTCCGCCTTCTTTTCCGGGGCCGAGACGGCGTTGACTTCCATGACGAAGATCCGCGTCAAGCGGCTATTCGGCGAGGGGGAAGAAGTCTATAAAAAATTGGAGCCGTGGCTGCACAATCCAAACCACTTTCTCGCCACGATTCTTGTAGGAAACAATTTCGTCAATATTCTCGCTTCGGTTTTGGCGGCGAATATTTGCGAAACCATCCTCCTCACTTGGTTTTCCGCTTCCATCGCATTCGCTTACGGTTCCGCCGTGGCTGTCGCTATCGCCACATTCCTGCTGCTCGTCTTCGGCGAGATTGTCCCCAAAACGTACAGCAAAGAGCACGCCGTTCGCATCTCCCAAAAGGTAATCGGCCCTTTGAGCGCTATGTACCGGGTTTTGCGGCCCGTGATCGCCCTTTTTCTGTTTCTATCGAATTCGATCATTCGCCTTTTCGGCGGACCGGCGATTAAGGAACTTTCCACGTTGACGGAGGACGATATCCGAGCCTTGATCGAAATGAGCGAAAAGGAGGGGGTGCTTGAAGAAGAAGAGCGAGAGATGATTCACAGCATCATCGATTTCGGCGACCTTCACGTCAACGAAATTATGACCCCGCGCGTTGATTTTCACGCCATCAACGTGGATCTTTCCTGGGATCGCGCCAAGGAAGAAGCGGTCAAGCACGGTCATTCGCGCATACCCGTTTACGAAAACGACCTGGACCATATCGTCGGCGTACTCTACGTCAAGGATTTGCTGCGGGAGGGAAACGGCCATTCCCATATCGTCCTTCGCGATATTTTGCGCCCCTCTCTGATTGTGCCTGAAACCAAAAAGGTGAGCGAATTGCTCACAATGTTCCGTAAAGAGAAAAATCACATGGCCATCGTCGTGGACGAGTATGGACTCACGACGGGACTGGTCACCATCGAAGACGCCTTGGAAGAGATCGTCGGCGACATTCAGGACGAATACGACGATGAACTGCCGGAATACGAAATCGGTGAAGATGGCGCTATCGTGGCCGACGCCAAGATCAATCTGTACGATCTTTCGGAACTCTTGGAAGAGGAATTTCCGGAGGAAGACGTGAAAACATTAGGCGGTTTCATCTCTTCGATTTCGGGAACGGTACCGGAAATCGGAGAAGAAGTCCGTTATAAGGATTTTCTCTTCGTCATCCTCGATTCCGACGAACGGCGCATTATCCGCGTGAAAATCGTCCGCGAGGCGAAGGACTCCCCTGAAGCGAATTCCCGCCCGGAAAAGGAACGAAACGATCGCCATCAAGCCGATGAACCTAAAAATAATAGTTAATGATTCGTAGGGAGGCTCCGGCGGCGCCCTTCGCGATTATGACGCGCCCCATTCGCCTATTACGCGAAAGGGGATCATTGTAGGCATCGAATTAGGAGATAAAATTTTGCTGCGGCGATTTCGTAACTATTTTTTATCCGGTTTGTTGGTCGTCGTGCCCATCGGGGTGACGATTTGGATTATCTGGGGCATCTTCGTTTTCCTGGATGCATGGTTCCAAGACCTATTGGTTTATTATGATTTGACCGAAACCCTCAAAACCGGGGGATGGTTTATTCCCCAATACGGCGTCGGATTCCTTTTGACGATTTTAATCATCGGCGTGCTCGGCTTTACGACCCAGTTGTATATCGGGCGCAAAATTTTCGATCTTGTGGATTTGTTGTTTCTCCGCACGCCTTTCATTTCTACTCTCTACAAAGGCTTGAAGCAGATTAGCGAAGCTCTCATGGGCAAGCGCACTCAATTATTCGAAAAAGTCGTTTTGATCGAATACCCGCGCAAGGGCATCTATTCGTTCGGCTTCGTAACGGGAAAAGATAACGGGCGAATCGAAAAGATTACGGGGAAGCGCCTATTTTACGTTTTTCTGCCTACAACGCCAAATCCCACTTCCGGCTATTTCCTCATCATTCCGGAAGAGGAGTGCGCTCTCGTGAACATGTCCGTCGAGGACGCCATGAAAATGGTCATTTCCGGAGGCATGGTGTCGCCGCCCATTCCTATCTCTTCCCAGAACTTCGATGTCGCTTCTCCGCCGAAACAGGAAAAGAAATCCAAAGCCGCCGTTTTGCATGATTAATGAGAAATCCCCTTGACGGATTGAGATTAATAATTACAATTCTTTTTTCATATGTTTTTCTTAAAGGCTGGGAAGAGGAGTAGTAAGCGTATTCCCTAAGGATGGAGAGAGCCGGTGGGTGGTGCGAACCGGTTCCTAGGAGCGCTGAACTCGCCTCGGAGCTGCCTCCGTGAACGCCGCGTTAGCGGTCAATAGCGCAGGACGGGCCGCGACCGTAACATCGCGCAAAGAAGGGCGTTCTCTCTAAAACGCCGAAACAGGGTGGTACCGCGAATCCAACCTCGCCCCTGAAATGGGACGGGGATTTTTTGTTTTATAGGGCAAAACGAATGCGCCGTTGAAAAAATTCCCTCACCCTAATCCTCTCCCAAAGGGCGAGGGAACAATTTCGGTGAGATGAAAAACGAGGTTCTTCCGGCGAGAGGAGGTGATGATCGTGTCGGACCTGCTTGGCGAATTATCCGGCGAAAGCGACCTTGACGACCTTAAAAGCAAGACGAAACAAGAACCGTTAGCCGGCGGAATGACGACGATCGTCGCCGCCTATCCAGAAAGGAAGACAGTATCATGAGCGATAAAATCATTATTTTCGATACGACGCTGCGGGATGGCGAGCAATCGCCCGGCTTTAGCATGAATTTGCAGGAAAAATTGGAATTCGCCTTTCAATTGAAACGCCTAGGCGTCGACGTGATTGAGGCGGGATTCCCCATCTCCTCCATCGGCGATTTCGAATCCGTCAAAGCCATCGCCCAGCAAGTGGACGGCCCGCAAATCTGCGGCCTGGCCCGCGCCATGGACAAGGACATCGATCGCTGTTGGGAAGCGGTGCAGCATTCCAAGAATCCCCGTATTCACACTTTCATCGCCACCAGCTCCGTTCACGTGGAAAAGAAACTGAAGAAAACGCGGCAGGAAGTGCGCGACATCGCCGTCAATGCCGTCAAGCGCGCCAAGCAATATACGGACAACGTGGAATTTTCGACGGAAGACGCGGCGCGCACCGAGCGGGATTACATCTGCGAGGTTGTGGAAGCCGCTATCGATGCGGGCGCTTCGACGGTCAATATTCCCGACACGGTCGGATATTCCAATCCTTGGGAATACGGCGCGTTGATCGAATATATCTTCGAAAAAGTTCCCAATGTCGGCCAGGCGATTATCAGCGTCCATTGCCATAACGATTTGGGATTGGCCGTAGCCAACTCGCTGGCCGCCGTGCGCATGGGCGCCCGCCAGATCGAATGCACCATCAACGGCATCGGCGAACGGGCGGGCAACGCTTCGCTGGAAGAAGTGGTGATGAACATCAAAACGCGCCGCGACTTTTTCTCGTTCCATACGGACATCCGCACGGAGCAGATTTATCCCGCCAGCCGCCTGTTGACGCGATTCACCGGCATCCCCGTTCAGCCCAACAAAGCCATCGTCGGCGCCAATGCGTTCGCGCATGAGGCGGGCATCCATCAGGACGGCGTTTTGAAGGAGCGCACCACCTACGAAATTATGTCTCCCCAATCGGTGGGTTGGAGCGGCAGTTCTATGGTTTTGGGCAAGCATTCAGGCCGCCACGCCTTCGTCACCCGCATGAAGGAATTGGGTTTCTCTCTCGATGACGCGGCGCTGGAAAAAGCCTTTGCGGCGTTTAAGGATTTGGCGGATTTGAAGAAAACCGTTTTCGACGAAGATTTGATCGTCATCGTCGACGAACAATCGCGCGCTTCCGACTACGCCCGCTACGCCCTCGACGACTTTTCCATCAGCATCGGCCAAGATAAAAAGCCCAAGGCTTCCGTGCGTCTGCGTTCCAACGGCGACATTCTGGAAGGCAGCGGAACCGGCGACGGCGCGTTGGATGCGGTCTTTTCCGTCATTAAGAATCTAACAAACATGGAAGACGCCGTGCTGGTGGATTACCACGTCGGCGCCGTCACGCGGGGAACCGACGCCCTCGGTTCGGCGAACATCACCATCAACTCAG
Organism: Candidatus Omnitrophota bacterium; assembly: GCA_040755155.1. NCBI lineage: Bacteria > Pseudomonadati > Candidatus Omnitrophota > Candidatus Omnitrophota bacterium. Next base: position 70,596 of record JBFMBP010000081.1, read on the forward strand.
GCGGACGCGAAGCCGTCGGCCGCGGCGCCGATACCGACGTGATCCGCGCCAGCATCCAAGCGTTCATTAACGCCATCAACCGCCTCTGCGGCGATATCGCCGCCCAGAAGGGCGGTAAAGAACCGAATCCGTAAGATGGAATAAAATGAAAAACGAAGGAAGAGAGCCGCTTACCCCAGCGGCTCTCTTTTTGCATAGAGACTACAAATTCACTTCATACGCCGTAAACAACAAACTTCCATGAACGTCCTTATGCGCCGTTTCCCTTCCTCCAGGATACGATTGCCGCAAGCGAGAGACGTAGCGGTTGTTGGCTTTGATGAGCATAAAGATAACCGGACCGCGACGGGAGATTTTTCTCGTTAAAAATTCTTCTGGATTGGGAACGTTTTCGCCTTTCGCTTCCGGAGCCAGGAAGCGGATGTTTCCGTATTCGAAATAGAAATAGGGCATCCCGAAGAAATACGTATACGCCGTGGGTCCCGCCTTATGCAGAAACCGCGCGGCGCGGGTGGAATCTTCCAAATATTGAGGCTCCGCCATGATCTGGTGGAAATATCGGTGCGCGCTTGCAATCAAAAGCAAAGACGCCGCTCCAACCAAGAGAACGTTGCGTCCATACGCCGAAAGCTGCAGTGCGGCGCTTAAGCGCTCGACGGCGCCATAGGCCATCGGCGCCGCGATGAGAATTAGATATGGAATAACTCCGATTAGCCGCTGGTAGGATGGAGGATTGTTGGTCAACGCCGATCCGGCGAGCAGATTGACGATCGTCCAAAATAACAATAAAACTGCCGCTGGCTTTGGAATTTTTATAAATAAAAAGAGGCAGCCAGCGGTGAAGAAAATAGCGTGAGCCGGGTCCAACATGCCTCCGTAAAGTTTGTTGACGAGATAGGGGCTGCTGTCGGGAACGCTGATCGGCGCAAATAGGCTGAGTTCGATTTGATCGTGGACGATTTTCAAGGCGGGCGTTCCTGGCGGATAGCGCTTCAACAAAAAATCCCGCCCTGTCTTTCCTAGAGCGCTGACGCTGTCGGCGCGGGAATAAACCGTGTAGGGATTGTTGAGATAATTGCCAATCAACGGCGCCGCCGCCGTTGCGAGCGCCAACAGATAAGCCGCCAATCCCCAAAGCGCAAAACGGAGGGGAATGATTCTCGTCAGCGTCAACAGCAGCAGCGAGGCCAATACTAGCGGCGGCAGCAACTGCGTTGCTTGGTAAGACAACAAACCGATGGCCGAGACGATTCCGGCGAAGATCATGGCCCGCAGTTCTTTTTCCTGGATGGCGCGAATAAAGAAATACATAGCCGTAGCGGTGAAGAATACCGTTTGGTTGTACCCCGTGCCCATGCGGGAAAAATGGACGATAAAAGAGGACGAGGCGAACATCAACGCCGCCAGCGCCGCCGCTTTGGGAAGCAGAAAACGCCGCGCCAACAAATAGAAAACAGGAACGCAGGCAACGCCGATCATAGCGCCGGTCATTCTCATTCCCAACAAATTGTCGCCGAAAAGCCACATGCCCCATGCTGGAATAAGGAAGAAAAGATTGGGGATATGATACCAGCCCGGATAGAAGAGATTCCACTGGCCGGAATTCCGCGTCTGGAGGCCATATAGCGCCGTTTCCGCTTCGTCGCCGTGGACGTCGGTGGGATAGGAAGTCGAGGCGATTCCATATAAACAGACGGCGATAAGGACGGCAATTAAGGCGCCGGTATTGGCCCACGGCGCCGATTGCGCTTTTTTCGAAGATGCGTCCTCCTCCGCTGTTTCCCATGGCGCCGTTGGTTTCGAAGGGAATGGAAAAGCGAAAGGAAGCGAAGCGATCCGCCAAGAGAAAAAATCGCCGCCGTCTTTTTTTCTTTTGGGGAACAAAGGATACAACAAAAAATAAAGACTCGTTCCCCAGGCGATCATGGGCGCATACCAAGGGATGCGAATTCCGGCTATCGTTGTATGCCCTAAATAATAGGTTTGCAAGAAAACTGACGCCGCCCCCGCCGCGAGGATGAGAGCGATCCTTGCAGGCCGATAAGGAAACGAAAAAGGCGTCTCCTTTTTCCAGCGTTCTACGGCCAGCAGCGAGCGTCCGCCTTCCTTAGCCGACAGAATGGCGAGCAGCCCAGAGGCTAGCCAAAAACCGATGGATGGAATATGGGGATCGCGTCCCGCCGCTAATGTTTGTTCCTTCCATGCGGCGGCGAAGGCAATAAGACAGGCGATGAGAATTGACAACTTCGCCGGACGTTTGCGGATTCGTTCATGATAGAAAGCGATCGATCCGCCAAGCAAAGCGGCGAATAAAAGAAAATAGGAATTTGAAAGCATGGTTTCCTAGCGTGAGTTTATTATATATCCTGTTGACCTCTTCACATAACTTGAATTATAAGAGCAAATTAGATAGAGTTGGAGGTGTATACACTGAGCCCTTGGAATTGCGGTCGAGTCAGATGAGTCGACT